>NZ_VMMF01000034.1:0-18433 GCF_013277075.1 Streptococcus sp. 959 | reverse complement strand
GCCAAGACAGCTGAAAATGCTGCTGGTATGACAGCTATGCAAACAGCGACAGATAATGCTAAGAAAGTCATTAATGATTTGACAATTCAGTATAACCGTGCCAGACAGGCGGCGATTACACAAGAAATTACAGAAATCGTAGCAGGAGCTAGTGCCTTAGAATAGGCTCTAGTCCAGCTCGTATGAAAATGAACTTATACTCAATGAAAATCAAAGAGCAAACTAGGAAGCTAGCCGCAGGCTGTACTTGAGTACGGTAAGGCGATTTCGAAGAGTATTATATATTAGATTGCAACTAGAGCAGGACACTATGACTCTTAAAATATTTCTATAAATTAATTTGTCTATTCTAATCGATTTGTTTACACCTTGTATCAATATACTATGCATTGTTTTAAGGCCGTCATATTGACATACAATTTAATTTTTACTATAATTCTTGTAGGAGGATATATCTAATGAAAACAATAAAAAAATTGATGCAAATCGCATTAGCAGTCTTTTTCTTTGGTTTGCTAGCAACAAGTGCAGTATTGGCGGATGATGCTGATTCAGAAGGTTGGCAATTTGTCCAAGAAAATGGTAGAACCTACTACAAGAAGGGTGACATCAAAGAAACGGACTGGCGAGTGATTGATGGCAAGACCTATTATTTTGATTATAATGGTGAAATGGTTGTTGGTTGGCAGTACATTCCAATGCCAGTTAAAGGATATACAATTGGTCCTTACCCTAATGGTATAAGATTAGAAGGTTCCCCAATGCCAGAATGGTACTACTTTGACAAAAATGGAGTGCTACAAGAGTTTGTTGGTTGGAAAGCATTAGAGGTTAAAACTAAAGACAGTGTTGGAAGAAAGTATGGGGAAAAACGTACAAACCCTGAAGATAAAGAAGAGAAGAGTTTTTACACGAACTATTACTTTAATCAAAATCATTCTTTAGAGACAGGTTGGCTTTATGACCAGTCTAATTGGTATTATCTAGCTAAAACGGAAATTAATGGAGAAAACTATATTGGTGGTGAAAGACGTGCAGGTTGGATAAATGATGGTTCAGCTTGGTACTATCTAGATTCAGAAACTGGTATCATGCAAACTGGTTGGAAGCAAATTGGCAATAAGTGGTACTACCTCCGTTCATCAGGAGCTATGACAACTGGCTGGTATCAGGAAGGCTCAATTTGGTACTATTTAGATGCTGAAAATGGCGATATGAAAACAGGCTGGCAATATCTTGGTAACAAGTGGTACTATCTCCGTTCATCAGGAGCCATGGCAACTGGTTGGGTGAAAGATGGTTCAACTTGGTACTACCTAAATGCAAGTAATGGAGATATGAAGACAGGTTGGACCAAAGTAAATGGAAACTGGTATTATCTCAATTCAAATGGAGCAATGGTTACAGGTAGCCAGACTATCGATGGTAAAGTTTATAATTTCGCCTCATCTGGTGAGTGGATTTAATATTGGAGGACATATAAATGAAACTTTTGAAAAAAATGATGCAAGTTGGACTGACGGTCTTTTTCTTCGGTTTGCTAGCTACAAATACGGTATTTGCGGATACCACAGGTGGCCAATTTGTTGATAAGGATAATAGAAAGTATTATATAAAAGATGATCATAAAGCAATCTATTGGCATAAAATAGACGGTAAAACTTACTATTTTGGTGATAGAGGAGAGATGGTTGTCGGTTGGCAATACGTAGAAATTCATGGAACAGGTTATCGTGATAATTTATTTAATAATCGTCCAGTCTTAGAAATTGGCCTTCAGGAGAAGTGGTACTATTTTGGACAAGATGGTGTTTTGCTAGAACAAACAGATAAACAAGTACTAGAGGCAAAAACGTCTGAAAATACAGGAAAAGTATACGGTGAACAATATGCTCCATCTGCTGAAAAGAGAACTTATTATTTTGATAATCATTATGCTGTAAAGACAGGTTGGACTTATGAAGACGGCAATTGGTATTATTTAAATAAGCTAGGAATTTCTGGAGATGATTCTTACAATCCACTACCAATTGGTGAAGTTGCTAAGGGTTGGACTCAAGATTTCCATGTTACTTTTGGCATTGATAGAAGCAAACCTGCTCCATGGTACTACCTAGATCCAGCAACTGGCATTATGCAAACAGGTTGGCAATATCTAGGTAATAAGTGGTACTACCTCCGTTCATCAGGTGCAATGGCAACTGGCTGGTATCAAGAAGACTCAACTTGGTACTATTTAGATGCTGAAAATGGTGATATGAAAACAGATTGGCAATACCTTGGTAACAAGTGGTACTACCTTCGTTCATCAGGAGCTATGACAACTGGTTGGTATCAAGATGGATCAACATGGTATTACTTAGATAATAAAAATGGTGATATGACGACAGGCTGGTTCCAGGTCAATGGCAAATGGTACTATGCTTACAGTTCAGGTGCTTTGGCAGTGAATACCACTGTAGATGGCTACTACGTCAACTATAATGGTGAATGGGTTAAATAATGAAAGAAGCGATTGTGAATGGAAACAATCGCTTTTTTTGTGAAAATATAATAAAATAGATAGGAAAGAATAAATACTTGTATGAAAAAATAAGACGGTTTTTCGTCTAGTAAAAGGAAAACATGACAAAAAAGGTTGGTGTCGGTCAGGCACACAGTAAGATAATTTTAATAGGGGAGCATGCAGTCGTTTACGGTTATCCTGCCATTTCCCTGCCCCTTTTGGAGGTGGAGGTGACTTGTAAGGTAGTTCCTGCAGCGAGTCCTTGGCGTCTTTATGAGGAGGATACCTTGTCCATGGCAGTTTATGCTTCGCTGGAGTATTTGGATATCAAAGAAGCCTGCATTCGCTGTGAGATTGACTCGGCTATCCCTGAAAAACGGGGAATGGGTTCGTCAGCTGCTATCAGCATAGCGGCTATTCGTGCGGTTTTTGACTACTATGAGGCAGAACTGCCTCATGATGTATTAGAAATCTTGGTCAATCGAGCTGAGATGATTGCCCATATGAATCCTAGTGGTTTGGATGCCAAGACCTGTCTTAGTGACCAGCCTATTCGCTTTATCAAGAACGTAGGATTTACAGAGCTTGAGATGGATCTATCCGCCTATTTAGTCATTGTTGATACGGGTGTTTATGGTCACACTCGTGAAGCCATCCAAGTGGTTCAAAGCAAGGGTAAGGATGCTCTGCCGTTTTTGCATGCCTTGGGAGAATTGACCCAGCAGGCAGAGGATGCGATTTCACGAAAAGATGCTGAAGAACTGGGACAAATCCTCAGTCAAGCGCATTTACATTTAAAAGAAATTGGGGTTAGTAGCCCTGAGGCAGACCATCTAGTTGAAACTGCTCTTAGTCATGGTGCTCTGGGTTCAAAGATGAGCGGTGGTGGGCTTGGAGGCTGTATCATAGCCTTGGCAGACAATTTGGCACACGCACAAGAACTATCAGAAAGATTAGAAGAGAAAGGAGCTGTTCAGACATGGATCGAGAGCCTGTAACAGTACGTTCTTACGCAAATATTGCTATTATCAAATATTGGGGAAAGAAAAAAGAAAAAGAGATGGTTCCTGCTACTAGCAGTATTTCTTTGACTTTGGAAAATATGTACACGGAGACGACTTTGTCACCTCTACCGACGGATGCGACAGCTGATGTCTTTTATATCAATGGTCAGCTACAAAATGAGGCGGAACATGCCAAGATGACTAAGATTATTGACCGCTACCGTCCAGATGATGAGGACTTTGTTCGTATTGATACTCAAAACAATATGCCTACCGCAGCGGGCTTGTCCTCAAGTTCTAGTGGTTTGTCCGCCTTGGTCAAGGCTTGTAATGCTTATTTCAAGCTTGGTTTGAATAGGAGCCAGTTGGCGCAGGAGGCTAAGTTTGCCTCAGGATCTTCCTCTCGGAGTTTTTATGGACCGCTAGGTGCATGGGATAAGGATAGTGGGGAGATTTACCCTGTAGAGACAGACTTGAAACTAGCTATGATTATGTTGGTATTAGAAGATAAGAAAAAACCAATTTCTAGCCGTGACGGTATGAAACTTTGTGTGGAAACTTCGACGACATTTGATGACTGGGTGCGCCAGTCTGAGAAAGATTATCAGGATATGCTGGTTTACCTTAAGGAAAATGACTTTTCCAAGGTTGGGGAGTTAACGGAGAAAAATGCCCTTGCTATGCACGCTACGACAAAAACAGCATCACCAGCCTTTTCTTATCTGACGGATGCATCTTATGAAGCCATGGATTTTGTTCGCCAGCTCCGTGAGCAAGGAGAGTCCTGCTACTTTACCATGGATGCTGGTCCCAATGTCAAAGTTCTTTGTCAAGAGAAAGACTTGGAGCATTTATCTGAAATTTTCAGTCAGCGTTATCGCTTGATTGTGTCAAAAACAAAGGATTTGAGTCAAGATGATTGCTGTTAAAACTTGCGGAAAACTCTATTGGGCAGGTGAATATGCTATTCTAGAACCAGGGCAGTTGGCCTTGATAAAGGCTATTCCTATCTATATGAAGGGCGAGATTGCCTTTTCTGACAGCTACCGTATCTACTCAGATATGTTTGATTTCTCAGTAGACTTGACGCCAAATCCTAATTATAGCTTGATTCAAGAAACGATTGCTTTAGTGGAAGATTTCCTGACTTATCGAGGTCAGGATTTAAGACCTTTTTCTCTAGAGATTCGAGGAAAAATGGAACGGGAAGGGAAAAAGTTTGGTCTGGGTTCTAGTGGCAGCATCGTTGTCTTGGTGATTAAGGCCCTACTGGCTTTATATGATATTTTGGTTGATCAGGAGCTCTTGTTCAAGTTAGCTAGTGCTGTCTTGCTCAAGCGAGGCGACAATGGTTCTATGGGGGATCTTGCCTGTATTGTGGCAGAGGATTTAGTTCTCTACCAGTCGTTTGATCGCCAGAAGGTGGCTGCTTGGTTGGAAGAAGAAAACTTGGTGACAGTTTTAGAGCGTGATTGGGGCTTTTCCATCTTACAAGTGAAACCTGCCCTAGAATGTGATTTTCTAGTGGGATGGACTAAGGAAGTAGCTGTATCTAGTAACATGGTCAAGCAAATCAAGCAAAACATTAATCAGAATTTTTTAACTTCCTCAAAAGAAATGGTAGCTACTTTGGTAGAAGCCTTGGAGCGAGGAAAAGCCGAAAAAGTTATCGAGCAAGTAGAAGTAGCCAGCAAGCTCTTAGAAGGTTTGAGCGCAGATATTTACACGCCATCGCTGAGACAGTTGAAAGAAGCCAGTCAAGATTTGCAGGCTGTTGCCAAGAGTAGCGGTGCTGGTGGTGGTGACTGTGGGATTGCCTTGAGTTTTGATATGCGATCAACTGAAACCTTAAAAAATCGTTGGGCCGATCTAGGGATTGAGCTCTTATACCAAGAAAGGATAGGACATGACGACAAATCGTAAGGACGAGCACATCCGCTATGCTCTTGAGCAGAAAAGTTCCTATAATAGCTTTGATGAGGTGGAGTTGATTCATTCTTCCTTACCTCTTTATGATTTAGATGAGATTGATCTGTCGACTGAATTTGCTGGTCGAAAGTGGGACTTTCCCTTTTATATCAATGCCATGACAGGTGGAAGTGATAAAGGACGAGAAATCAATCGAAAGCTGGCTCAGGTGGCGGAAGCCTGTGGGATTTTGTTTGTGACGGGTTCTTATAGTGCAGCTCTCAAAGATTCAACAGATGATTCTTTTTCTGTCAGATCTAGTCATCCAAATCTCCTCCTTGGAACCAATATTGGATTGGACAAGCCTGTTGAGTTGGGACTTCGGACTGTAGAAGAAATGGATCCTCTTCTCCTGCAAGTGCATGTCAATGTTATGCAGGAATTACTCATGCCCGAGGGAGAAAGGAAGTTCAGAAGCTGGCAATCGCATCTGGCAGACTATAGCAAGCAAATCCCTGTTCCTATCATTTTAAAGGAAGTAGGCTTTGGGATGGATGTAAAGACCATTGAAAGAGCCTATGAACTAGGGGTTCGAACTGTCGACCTATCAGGTCGTGGTGGAACTAGCTTTGCTTATATCGAAAACCGTCGCAGTGGTCAACGTGACTACCTCAATCAATGGGGCCAGTCCACTATGCAAGCCCTTCTCAATGCCCAAGACTGGAAAGATAAGATTCAACTCTTGGTCAGTGGTGGCGTTCGCAATCCGCTGGATATGATTAAGTGTCTGGTCTTTGGTGCCAAGGCTGTGGGACTGTCTCGAACAGTTCTGGAATTGGTTGAAACCTATTCAGTCGAAGAGGTGATTGGCATTGTCCAAGGCTGGAAAGCAGATTTGCGTTTGATTATGTGTGCTCTTAACTGTGCCACCATAGCAGATTTGCAAAAAGTAGACTATCTTCTTTATGGAAAATTAAAAGAAGCAAATGATCAGATGAAAAAGGCGTAACTACCGCCTTTTTTCCATCTTCAGACCGAGGTGACTTTTTTGAATTGTGATAAAATAGAAGGGAGAGGATACATGTATGAGAAAATTTAAAATCTTTTTATTTATCGAAGCCTGTCTTTTGACAGGAGCTCTGATTTTGATGGTGTCAGAGCATTTTTCACGTTTTCTGCTGATTCTATTCCTCTTTTTACTTTTGATTCGCTATTACACTGGTAAAGAGGGAAATAACCTTCTGTTAGTGGTGGCAACCATTCTCTTCTTTTTCATCGTCATGCTCAATCCCTTTGTGATTCTAGCGATTTTTGTTGCGGTTATATACAGTCTCTTTCTTCTTTATCCGATGATGAATCAGGAAAAAGAGCAGACAAATTTGGTGTTTGAAGAGGTGGTGACGGTTAAGAAGGAGAAAAATCGTTGGTTTGGGAATCTCCATCATTTTTCAAGCTACCAGACTTGCCAGTTTGATGATATCAATCTCTTTCGTCTCATGGGCAAGGATACCATTCATCTGGAGAGGGTCATCCTAACCAATCATGATAATGTTATTATCCTCAGAAAGATGGTAGGAACAACCAAAATCATTGTACCTGTAGATGTTGAAGTCAGTCTCAGTGTTAATTGTCTTTATGGGGATTTGAGTTTTTTCAATCATCCCAAACGAGCCCTCCGCAATGAACACTATCATCAGGAAACAAGAGACTATCTCAAGAGTAACAAGAGCATCAAGATTCTCTTGACCACTATGATTGGGGATGTGGAGGTGGTCAGAGGATGAAAAAACAAGCTTATATAATCATTGCTCTTACCTCCGTCCTCTTTGTCTTATTTCTCTCCCACAGCTTGCTGGAAATCCTTGATTTTGACTGGTCTCTTTTTCTGCATGATGTCGAAAAAACAGAAAAATTTGTCTTTTTGTTGTTGGTTTTCAGTATGTCCATGACCTGTCTCTTAGCCCTGTTTTGGCGAGGTGTGGAAGAGCTTTCTCTAAGAAAAATGCATACTAATCTCAAACGTTTGTTGGCAGGGCAAGAAGTGGTTCAGGTTGCAGATCCAGATTTGGATGCCAGTTTCAAGTCCTTGTCAGGTAAACTTAACCTCTTGACAGAAGCTCTTCAAAAAGCAGAAAATCAGAGTCTTGCTCAGGAAGAGGAAATCATCGAGAAAGAACGAAAGCGGATTGCTCGGGATTTGCATGATACGGTTAGTCAGGAGTTGTTTGCGGCCCATATGATTTTATCAGGTGTCAGCCAGCAGGCTTTGAAACTGGATAGAGAAAAGATGCAGACCCAGTTGCAGAGTGTCACAGCTATTTTAGAAACTGCCCAGAAGGATTTACGGGTCTTGCTCTTGCATTTGAGACCAGTTGAACTGGAGCAGAAGAGTCTGGTTGAGGGAATTCAAATCCTCTTAAAAGAGCTTGAGGACAAGAGTGATCTAAAGGTTGCTTTCAAGCAAAATGTGACGAAATTGCCCAAGAAGATTGAGGAGCATATTTTCCGAATCTTGCAGGAGTTGATTAGCAATACCCTTCGCCATGCCCAGGCCTCTTGTCTGGATGTCTATCTCTATCAGACGAATGTTGAATTGCAACTGAAGGTGGTGGACAATGGGATTGGTTTCCAGTTGGGGAGTTTAGATGACTTGAGTTATGGACTCCGTAATATCAAGGAGCGGGTCGAAGATATGGCAGGGACGGTTCAGCTTTTGACAGCTCCCAAGCAAGGGCTGGCAGTTGATATCCGTATTCCCTTGCTCGATAAGGAATGATAAAGGAGTAAAGATGAGAATTTTACTAGTAGATGACCATGAAATGGTCCGCTTGGGCTTGAAAAGCTACTTTGACCTCCAAGACGATGTAGAAGTTGTGGGCGAGGCTGCAAATGGGTCTCAAGGTATTGACTTGGCCTTGGAACTGCGTCCAGATGTCATTGTCATGGATATTGTCATGCCTGAGATGAATGGGATTGACGCGACCTTAGCTATCCTTAAAGAATGGCCTGAAGCCAAGATATTAATTGTCACATCTTACTTGGACAATGAAAAAATCATGCCTGTCTTAAACGCAGGTGCTAGGGGCTATATGCTCAAGACTTCTAGTGCAGACGAACTGCTCCATGCTGTCCGTAAGGTGGCTGCTGGGGAGTTAGCCATTGAGCAAGAGGTCAGTAAGAAGGTCGAATACCACCGCAATCATATGGAACTTCATGAAGAATTGACTGCGCGTGAGCGAGATGTTCTCCAACTGATCGCTAAGGGTTACGAAAATCAGCGCATCGCAGATGAACTCTTTATCTCTCTCAAGACGGTCAAGACCCACGTGTCCAACATTCTTGCCAAGCTTGAGGTTAGCGATCGCACTCAGGCAGCAGTCTATGCCTTTCAGCATCACTTGGTAGGGCATGAGGAGTTTTAGATGAGTCTAACAGATTTACTTGAGGAGCTAGAAGCAGCAAAAGATCCTAAAAAAGCAGGGCCCATGGCGGCCTATATGCGCCATCAATTTTCCTTTCTAGGCGTTGCGGCGCCAGAAAGAAATAAACTCTATAAAAAATACTTTCCAGAAGCGAAAAAAACAAAGATTATCGATTGGGATTTTGTAGATACTTGCTGGGAAAAAGAGTCTAGAGAATACCAGTATGTGACTGCCAATTATTTGAAAGCCATGCAGTCTTATCTAAAGGACAGCGATTTGCCTAAGCTAGAGCAGTTGGTTGTTACCAAGTCTTGGTGGGATACGGTGGATATCCTAGATCGCATAGTAGGGAGTTTGGTATACGATAAACAGGAAATGGAAAAACTAATCCTCCAATGGAGCCTATCAGACAATATCTGGCTGAGACGAGTTGCTATTGACCACCAGTTGTTAAGAAAAGCGAAGACCAATGTCCAACTGATGGAAAAGATCCTGCAAAATAATCTGAATCAAACAGAATTCTTTATCAATAAAGCCATTGGCTGGGCTCTAAGAGACTACTCCAAAACGAATCCAGCTTGGGTAGCAGGCTTCATTGAGAAAAACAAGGAAAGAATGGCTGAACTTAGTATCAAAGAAGCGAGTAAGTACCTCTAGCGTGATTGAAAAGCGCATTCATTACTTGAAAAAAGTCGCCTGTTTATGCTATAATGGATTGTATTTAAAAAATTTTAAGGAGAAATGACAGAATGTCTGTATCATTTGAAAACAAAGAAACAAACCGTGGTGTCTTGACTTTCACTATCTCTCAAGACCAAATCAAACCAGAATTGGACCGTGTCTTCAACTCAGTGAAGAAATCTCTTAATGTTCCAGGTTTTCGTAAAGGTCACCTTCCACGCCCTATCTTCGACAAAAAATTTGGTGAAGAGTCACTTTACCAAGACGTTATGAACGCTCTTTTGCCAAATGCTTATGAAGCAGCTGTAAAAGAAGCTGGCCTTGAAGTGGTTGCTCAACCAAAAATTGACGTAACTTCAATGGAAAAAGGTCAAGACTGGGTTATCACTGCTGAAGTCGTTACAAAACCTGAAGTAAAATTGGGTGACTACAAAAACCTTGAAGTATCAGTTGATGTAGAAAAAGAAGTAACTGACGCTGACGTTGAAGAGCGTATCGAACGCGAACGCAACAACTTGGCTGAATTGGTTATCAAGGAAGCTGCTGCTGAAAACGGCGATACTGTTGTGATTGACTTCGTTGGTTCTATTGATGGTGTTGAATTTGACGGCGGAAAAGGTGAAAACTTCTCACTTGGACTTGGTTCAGGTCAATTCATCCCTGGTTTCGAAGACCAATTGGTAGGTCACTCAGCTGGTGAAACTGTTGATGTTATCGTAACATTCCCAGAAGACTACCAAGCAGAAGACCTTGCAGGTAAAGAAGCTAAATTCGTGACAACTATCCACGAAGTAAAAGCTAAAGAAGTTCCAGCTCTTGACGATGAACTTGCAAAAGACATCGACGAAGAAGTTGAAACACTTGCTGAATTGAAAGAAAAATACCGCAACGAATTGGCTGCTGCTAAAGAAGAAGCTTACAAAGATGCCGTTGAAGGTGCAGCAATCGATAAAGCTGTAGAAAACGCTGAAATCGTAGAACTTCCAGAAGAAATGATTCACGAAGAAGTTCACCGTTCAGTAAACGAATTCCTTGGAAACTTGCAACGTCAAGGTATCAACCCTGACATGTACTTCCAAATCACTGGAACTACTCAAGAAGATCTTCACAAACAATACGAGGGAGAAGCTGAGTCACGTACTAAGACTAACCTTGTTATCGAAGCAGTTGCTAAAGCTGAAGGATTTGACGCTTCAGAAGAAGAAATCCAAAAAGAAATTGAGCAATTGGCAACAGACTACAACATGGAAGTTGCACAAGTACAAAGCTTACTTTCAGCTGATATGTTGAAACACGACATCACAATCAAAAAAGCTGTTGAGTTGATTACAAGCACAGCAACAGTTAAATAATTTTAATAAGATAAAATCCCACCTGATTAGGTGGGTTTTCTTATGCACTAATTTCCAAAAATCTCTTTGAGGTCTGCGTCTGTAATCCCAATCATAGCCGGGATGCTATCCCAGTTTTCTTCGGTTAGGATGTAGGATTGTTCAGAGTCACTTGATGTGGCAGTTTCAGAGACAGCTGGTTGCTTTTCTTCAACATTTTCAATTAAATCACTGAATCGTTCAATCAGATAGGTTTTTCGGGCTGTTCCGATATGTTGGGTAGCATAGTCGAAGGCCTGTAATTCGCCTAGTAAGATAAGCTTGCTTTTGGCGCGTGTAATGGCTGTGTAGATGAGATTGCGCTCCAGCATACGTCGGCTAGCACTGGTAATCGGTAGGATGACAACTGGGAACTCACTTCCCTGAGACTTATGGATACTCATGGCATAGGCCAAGCGAATCTTGTACCATTCGTTACGTGGGTAAGAGACTTCATTGCCATCAAAATCAATGACAATCTCGTCTTGTTTCGATTCGGTGTATTTACCAGGAATCAGGTCTGTGATAGCTCCCAAATCCCCATTAAAGACATTGATTTCAGCATCGTTGACCAAGTGAATGACCTTGTCGCCCTTGCGATAGTGGCACTGGGGAGCTTCAAAACCAAGTTGGTCTTTTTGTGGTGGGTTAAGGAGGTCTTGCATGAGCTGGTTGATGGCATCAATCCCTGCTGTCCCTCTGTACATGGGAGCCAGAACTTGGATATCACGGGCGGGGATGCCACTTCTGAGGGCAGCACCTAAGATTTTCTCAATGGTGGCAGGAATATGGCCACTAGCAATTTCAAAGTAGGAACGGTCTGCTTTTTTCTGGGTGAAATCAGCTGGCAAGATGCCTTGTCGAATCTGACTAGCTAGGGTAACGATAGTTGATTCTTCGCTTTGCCGGTAGATTTTTTCCAAGCGGGTCTGAGGAATCAAGGGAATATGGAGCAGATCCGCTAGAACTTGTCCGGGACTAACAGACGGTAGCTGGTCGCTGTCTCCCACGATGAGGATTTTACTGTTAGAAGAGATGTTGGAGAAGAGTTGGTTGGCCAGCCAAGTATCCACCATGGAGAATTCATCCACGATGATAAAGTCAGCATCCAGATAATCTTCCAGATGGCTGGTATCATCGTCTCCCGTCATTCCCAAATGGCGGTGTATGGTAGCGCTAGGCAAGCCTGTTAATTCATTCATACGGCGGGCTGCTCGACCAGTTGGAGCCGCAAGAAGAATGGGCAGGTTGCTTTTTTTTCTGAGGTCAAGTCCTTCTAAAAGTGCATATACAGCGATGATTCCATTGATAACAGTTGTCTTACCAGTACCAGGTCCACCTGTCAGGATAAAGACCTTGTTCTGGATAGCGTCGCAGATAGCCTGTTTTTGAATGCTATCATACTCAATTCCCAGTTCTTGCTCGACAGTAGTGATATGTTTTTGAATGGTTTCTAGTTCCTGGCTCTTCTGCTTTCCTTTTTCAAGGATACGAACCAAGTGACTGCGGATACCTTCCTCCGCGAAAAAGAGACTATTGTCAAAGATTTTGGTGTCAATCTGCTGAACCTTGTCTTCTTCGATCAGGTAGGAGAGTTCTTGAGCTACTTGGCTGGGGTCCAGTTCTACGGGACGGGAAGACTCAAGGAGAGTGAGAGTTTGTTCTAGCAAATCTCGTGCTTCAACATAGGTATCCCCTGTTTCCATACAGGCTTGAAAAAGACTGTGAACTAGACCAGCACGGAAGCGTTCAGGAGCCTGACTTTCGATGCCAAGTTCCTCCGCTAGTTGGTCAGCAATGGTAAATCCCAATCCTTTGATATCCTCAACCAGCTGGTAGGGATAATTTTCAACCACTTCAAGGGTTTCTTCCTTGTAAAAGTCTTGAATCTGAAAGGCCAGTTTATTGGGAATGCCGTAGTTGGCTAGTTTGGCTAAAACCATCTCCGTTCCGTAGTTGAGACGAAGAGTGGAGACGAAAGCCTCGCGATTTTTGACAGAGAGTCCTGAGATGCCTTCTAGCTTTTCTGGGTGTTGCAAAATTTCGTCAATGGTATTTTCGCCATAGGTGTCCACTATTTTCTGAGCTGTCTTGAGACCAATTCCCTTGAAATGGCTACTTGAAAAGTACTTAACCAATCCCTTGCTAGTTGGTTTTGCGCGTTCATAACGACTGATTTGTAGTTGCTCCCCATACTTGGAGTGCTGGACAATTTGTCCCCAAAATGTATAGTCTTCTCCCTCAATCACATCAGCCATGGTACCTGTGACAATGATTTCAAAATCATCAAAATCCTCTGCGTCCGTATCTTCGATTTCTAGGAGGAGGATGCGATAAAAATTGCTGGGATTTTCAAAAATAATCCGTTCAATGGTTCCTGAAAAATAAACTTCCATAAAATTCCTTTGCATGAATAGGTGAGAGTTGGGGTTGTTTTTACTATAGTCAATAAACGATCCCTTCTCACGATAGAAGAAGAGGCTGAGATTGTTGATTCTCGGCCTCTTCGATTTCTTAAAATGTTCCGATACGGGTGATTGGCCAGAAGCGGAATTTAGCTTCCCCTGTGATATCTTTTGCTTTAAAGGTACCTACGTGGCGACTATCGCTCGAAACCAAGCGGTCATCTCCGAGGAGAAGGTATTCTCCTTCTGGAACAGTAAAGCTGAAGTTGGTATTGTAGTTGACATCAACTGTGAAGGCTTGAGCTTTTTGAGCGATACTTCTAAAGAAAGTTCCTTTATTTCCTTCAAATCCCTTGCCTGAGTAGGTGTTTTGGAGTTTATCATCCTTGAAACGTTTGATGTAGTCTGCTAGGTAAGGCTCGTCCGTCTCTTTATCATTGATATAAAGTTTATCGTTTTCGTAACGGATGGTGTCGCCAGGCATTCCAATCACGCGCTTGACGATGTCCTTATTGCCATCTTCCTCATGAGCCACCACGATATCAAAACGGTCAATAGGGAGGTGTTTGACAACAAAGAGGATTTCGCCATCCGCTAGGGTAGGATCCATGGAATGGCCTTCTACACGGACATTACTCCAAAAAAAGATACGGCTTAAAGCTAATAATGACAGAATCAGGAGGAACAATCCCCACTCTTTTAAGAAATTTTTAAATGAATTCATAACTTACCTTTCTAAGCGTTTTTTCGCTTTTTCAGTATTTTTAAAGTGCAGTTTGGCGCAGAAGTTGAGTCCCTGCATACCATAGGCTTGCAAAATCTGGCTAGCCACCTTATCAGAAGCTGTTCCAGCTCCACTTGGAAGCTGATAGCCCAGTTCTCGTCCCAGATTTTCAAGATTTTCCAGAAAGAGATCACGCGCAATGATAGAAGAAACTGCGACAGCCAAGTATTTGCCCTCAGCCTTTTCTTCTAAGCTGATAGGATTGCTGAAACGATTGGCCTCTTGTGCCAAGTACTTGTCATAATTTTTAGCACTGGTAAAGGCATCAATTACAATTTTCTCAGGCTGAACACCTTTTTGAAGGAGGAGATAGATAGCCTGATTATGGAGGGCAACCTTAACCGAAACAGCATTGTAGCGGTCTCCAATGACTTCGTTGTACTTGCTTGGTGAGAGAAGCAGTGCCTGGTGCTGGATTTTTTCTTTTAGGATAGGGGCAATCTGACGAATCTTTTGGTCGGTCAGAGTTTTAGAATCTCCCACACCGAGTTTTCGTAAGAAGTTATGTTGGTCAGGTGTGACAAAGGAAGCCACAACTGCAAGCCCACCAAAGTAGGAACCATTTCCCACCTCATCTGTCCCAATCAAAGGGAGATTTTGTCCGCTGGTTTGCTCTAGAACTTGATAGCCAAAGAAACTGGCGTATTTCTCAGCCCCTTCACCCTGAAGTAAGACCTTTCCAGAAGTATAGATAGAAACCGTTGCCTGAGGCAGTCTCAAAAAATAGCGGATATAGGGATTCTTACTAGGAGCCAGACTGGTTTGATAGTGTTCAAGGAAAGCCTGGATCTCCTTTTCGCTTGGTGTGAGTGTTATACTTGCCATAGTTTCTATTGTACCATAAAAGCAGGCAAATTTGTAAAAACTGACAAAGTTAGCGAATTTTGGTATAATATCGTGAGGTGAATTTTATGGCAAATCTAAATCGATTCAAATTTACATTCGGGAAAAAATCATTAACCTTGACAAGCGAACATGATAACCTTTTTATGGAGGAAATCGCTAAGGTTGCGACAGAAAAATACCAAGCAATTAAAGAACAAATGCCTAGTGCAGATGATGAAACGATCGCTCTTTTGTTGGCAGTCAACTGTTTGTCAACTCAACTCAGCCGTGAGATTGAATTTGACGATAAGGAGCAAGAACTCGAAGAACTCCGTCACAAACTCGTGACTTGCAAGCAAGAACAGAGCAAGATTGAGGATTCCTTATGATTTCACTCCTTCTTCTATTGGTTTTGGCTTGGGGATTTTATATCGGCTATCGGAGAGGCCTGCTCTTACAGGTTTATTACCTGATTTCAGCCATGGCATCGGCTTTTATGGCTGGTCAGTTTTACAAGGGGCTGGGAGAGCAATTCCATTTATTGCTTCCTTATGCAAATCCGCAGGAAGGTCAGGGAACCTTCTTCTTCCCATCGGATCAACTTTTCCAGTTGGATAAGGTCTTTTATGCTGGTATCGGCTACTTGCTTGTATTTGGGATTGTCTATAGCATCGGTCGTTTACTTGGTCTCTTGTTACACTTACTTCCTAGTAAAAAACTGGGTGGCAAGTTGTTCCAAGTTTCAGCAGGTATCTTGTCCATGTTGGTGACCTTATTTGTCTTGCAAATGGCCTTGACCATCTTGGCGACCATTCCCATGGCAGCTATACAAAATCCTCTTGAAAAGAGTATCGTCGCAAAACACATCATCCAGAGCATACCAGTAACAACTAGTTGGTTTAAACAAATCTGGGTGACAAATTTAATCGGATAAAAAGGGCAGGAGTTTTCCTAGCCCTTTGTTTACAGATTGACTAGAATCTATCAGAATGTAAAAAGCTAATACTCTTCGAAAATCTCTTCAAACCACGCCAGATTCTATCTGCAACCTCAAAACACTGTTTTGAGCGACCTGCGGCTAGCTTCCTAGTTTGCTCTTTGATTTTCATTGAGTATAATACACCTAGACATTCAAAGACAAGGAAATAACGATGAACAAGAAAATATTAGAAACATTAGAGTTCAATAAGGTCAAGGCCTTGTTTGAACCTCATTTGTTGACAGAGCAGGGCTTGGAGCAATTGAGACAGCTGGCTCCGACTGCCAAAGCAGATAAAATCAAACAGGCTTTTGCTGAGATGAAGGAAATGCAGGTTCTCTTTGTCGAGCAACCTCATTTTACCATTCTCGCAACTAAGGAAATTGCAGGAGTCTGCAAGCGTTTGGAGATGGGTGCAGACCTCAATATTGAGGAGTTCCTACTCTTGAAGCGCGTGCTTCTTTCTAGCCGAGAGCTGCAAAGTTTTTATGCCAATCTGGAAAATGTCAGCTTGGAAGAATTAGCCCTTTGGTTTGAGAAATTACATGATTTTCCGCAATTACAAGGAAATCTTCAGGCCTTTAATGATGCAGGTTTCATTGAAAATTTCGCCAGTGAAGAATTGGCGCGAATCCGTCGAAAAATCCATGACAGCGAGAGTCAGGTACGAGATGTTTTACAGAACTTGCTCAAGCAAAAAGCGCAGATGTTGACAGAAGGGATTGTTGCTAGCAGAAATGGCCGTCAGGTTTTACCTGTCAAAAACACCTATCGTAACAAGATTGCAGGTGTCGTGCATGATATTTCTGCTAGTGGAAATACCATCTATATCGAACCCCGTGAGGTGGTCAAACTGAGCGAAGAAATTGCTAGTCTGCGAGCAGATGAGCGCTATGAAATGCTTCGCATTCTCCAAGAAATTTCTGAGCGTGTTCGCCCTCATGCGGCTGAAATCGCCAATGATGCTTGGATTATCGGTCATCTGGACTTGATTCGTGCCAAGGTTCGTTTTATTCAAGAAAGGCAAGCAGTCGTTCCTCAGCTGTCAGAAAATCAGGAAATCCAACTGCTCCATGTCTGCCATCCTTTGATCAAAAATGCCGTCGCAAATGATGTCCATTTTGGCCAAGATTTAACAGCAATTGTCATCACAGGTCCCAATACAGGTGGTAAGACCATCATGCTCAAAACTCTGGGCTTGACACAGGTTATGGCCCAGTCAGGTTTGCCGATTTTAGCAGACAAGGGAAGTCGTGTTGGTATTTTTGAAGAAATCTTTGCTGATATTGGCGATGAGCAGTCTATTGAGCAGAGCTTGTCTACCTTCTCTAGCCACATGACCAATATTGTGGATATTCTTGGCAAGGTCAACCAACATTCACTCTTACTCTTGGATGAGTTGGGGGCAGGTACAGATCCCCAAGAGGGAGCCGCCCTTGCCATGGCTATTCTGGAAGACCTTCGCCTGCGTCAAGTCAAGACCATGGCGACTACCCACTATCCCGAACTCAAGGCCTATGGTATCGAGACAGCCTTTGTGCAAAATGCCAGCATGGAGTTTGATACTGCGACTCTTCGCCCGACCTATCGCTTTATGCAGGGCGTTCCTGGCCGAAGCAATGCCTTTGAAATTGCCAAACGGCTAGGTCTATCTGAAGTTATCGTAGGGGATGCCAGCCAGCAGGTTGATCAGGATAATGATGTCAATCGGATTATTGAGCAATTGGAAGAGCAGACGCTGGAAAGTCGCAAACGCTTGGACAATATCCGTGAGGTGGAACAAGAAAATCTCAAGATGAACCGTGCGCTTAAAAAACTTTACAACGAGATCAATCGTGAAAAGGAAACCGAGCTTAATAAGGCGCGTGAACAGGCTGCTGAGATTGTGGACATGGCCCTAAGTGAGAGTGACCAGATTCTTAAAAATCTTCACAGTAAATCGCAACTCAAACCTCATGAAATCATTGAAGCCAAGGCCAAGCTGAAAAAATTGGCTCCTGAAAAAGTAGATTTGTCTAAAAATAAGGTTCTTCAAAAGGCCAAGAAAAAACGTGCTCCAAATGTGGGAGATGATATCGTGGTTCTCAGTTATGGACAGCGTGGTACCTTGACCAGTCAACTCAAAGATGGCCGCTGGGAAGCCCAAGTTGGCTTGATTAAGATGACCTTGGAAGAGAAAGAGTTTGATCTCGTTCAAGCCCAGCAAGAAAAGCAAATTAAGAAGAAACAAGTCAATGTCGTGAAACGAACTTCTGGACGAGGACCTCAAGCTAGACTGGATCTTCGAGGCAAACGTTACGAAGAAGCCATGAATGAGTTAGATGCCTTTATCGACCAAGCCCTGCTTAACAATATGGCGCAAGTTGATATCATCCATGGTATCGGAACAGGAGTCATCCGTGAAGGTGTCACCAAATACCTACAAAGAAACAAACATGTCAAGAGTTTTGGCTATGCCCCACAAAATGCTGGAGGCAGTGGTGCGACTATTGTCACTTTTAAAGGATAAAAAAAGCCTGAGGAAATATGTGAACTGCACCCCAAAAGTT
>NZ_VMMF01000033.1:0-24716 GCF_013277075.1 Streptococcus sp. 959 | reverse complement strand
CTACAAATATTATAGAGCCAATTTTTTCTTTTATCTATAGTGAAATGAAAAAACTGAACAACTTGATTGAGAAATTCAAATCAATTTCTAACAATGTTTTAGAAAACATAGTGTACTATTAAAGAGTTTGTTTCACATAATATAATGACAAAAACAGTTAACCGTAGCAAACTTGATACAAATTTTAATATTTATAGTACAATAGGTTTAAATTCTTAAGAAAGTTGGTTCTTTATTGGAAACGCTAGTATTTTCAATCTCAGTTTTTTTAGCAGGGGTCTTGTCTTTCTTTTCCCCGTGTATTTTTCCTCTGTTACCAGTTTATACTGGAATTTTGCTGGATGATCAAGAAAGTGCAAAAAGCTTTTCTTTATTTGGTAGAAAAGTTGCTTGGTCAGGTTTGATTCGAACGCTTTGCTTTATCGCAGGTATTTCACTCATTTTCTTTATTCTAGGATTTGGAGCTGGTTACTTTGGTAATATTCTCTATGCCAATTGGTTTCGCTATACCATGGGTACGATTATTATCATTTTAGGCCTTCACCAGATGGAAATTTTTCATTTTAAGAAATTAGAGGTTCAAAAAAGCTTAACTTTTAAGAAATCAGAAGCCAATCGTTATTGGTCAGCCTTTTTACTCGGTATTACCTTTAGCTTCGGTTGGACGCCTTGTATTGGTCCAGTTTTGAGTTCTGTTTTAGCGCTTGCGGCTTCTGGTGGTAATGGTGCTTGGCAAGGAGCCATATATACTCTTATTTACACTCTGGGGATGGCTATTCCTTTCTTGGTCTTGGCTCTAGCTTCAGGTGTAGTAATGCCTTATTTTAGTAAAATCAAACGTCATATGATGCTACTGAAGAAAATTGGTGGTTTCCTTATTATTTTAATGGGAATTTTGTTACTATTAGGACAAGTAAATGTTCTAGCTGGAATTTTTGAATAAAGGAGAAAAAGATGAAAAAAATAATGTTTGCTGGTTTAAGCCTTTTGTCATTAGTTGTATTGATGGCCTGTGGTGAGGAAGAAACTAAAAAAACTCAATCTCCACAACAAGCCCCAAAACAGCAGCAACAAACGCCTGTACAACAAATTGCTGTTGGAAAAGAAGCTCCAGACTTCACCTTGCAATCTATGGATGGTAAAGAAGTTAAGTTATCTGATTATAAGGGTAAAAAAGTCTACTTGAAATTTTGGGCTTCATGGTGTGGTCCATGTAAGAAAAGTATGCCTGAGTTGATGGAATTAGCTGCGAAACCAGATCGCGATTTCGAAATTCTTAGTGTCATTGCACCAGGAATTCAAGGTGAAAAAACTGTTGAGCAATTCCCACAATGGTTCCAAGATCAAGGTTATAAGGATATTCCCGTTCTTTATGATACTAAAGCAACTACCTTCCAAGCTTATCAAATTCGAAGCATTCCTACAGAATACCTAATTGATAGCCAAGGCAAGATTGGAAAGATTCAATTTGGTGTTATCAGCAATGCGGATGCGGAAGCAGCCTTTAAAGAAATGAACTAGAATCGATAAAAATCTGATTACAATATGTAGTCAGATTTTTTTAGAAAAACATTTTATAAATATTCACAAATATCCTATATTTATGGTAAAATAGAATCATCATTTTATTTGGAGAAGAAAGATGAATATATTTAGAACAAAGAATGTTAGTTTGGATAAAACAGAGATGCACAGGCATTTGAAGTTATGGGATTTGATTTTGCTGGGTATCGGAGCCATGGTTGGTACAGGTGTTTTTACAATTACAGGTACTGCAGCTGCAACGCTTGCTGGTCCAGCCCTAGTGATTTCAATCGTCATTTCTGCCTTGTGTGTGGGATTATCAGCCCTCTTTTTTGCAGAATTTGCTTCGCGAGTACCTGCTACAGGTGGTGCCTACAGCTATCTCTATGCTATATTAGGAGAATTCCCTGCTTGGTTGGCTGGTTGGTTAACCATGATGGAGTTCATGACAGCCATATCAGGCGTAGCTTCGGGGTGGGCAGCTTATTTTAAAGGCTTGCTCTCTCAATACGGGATAGCCCTTCCTCAGGCTTTAAATGGGACCTTTAATCCTCAAGCAGGGACATTTGTTGATTTATTGCCTATTCTTGTCTTGGTCTTGGTGACCTCACTTGTTTTACTCAATGCTAAAGCAGCCTTACGCTTTAATTCAATTCTAGTTATTTTGAAATTTTCCGCTTTGGCTCTCTTTGTTTTAGTAGGAATCTGGCATATCAAACTTGATAACTGGAGTAATTTTGCTCCGTATGGTTTTGGACAAATCTATGGTGCTAGTACTGGTATTATGGCTGGTGCATCCTTGATGTTCTTCGGTTTTTTGGGATTTGAATCCATCTCTATGGCTGTAGATGAAGTCAAGACTCCTCAAAAAAATATTCCTAGAGGGATTGTCTTATCGCTTTCAATCGTAACTATTCTCTATGCCTTGGTGACGCTTGTCTTGACTGGTGTGGTTCACTATAGTCATCTAAATGTCGACGATGCCGTTGCCTTTGCTCTTCGTAGCATTGGAATTAGTTGGGCAGCCAACTATGTGTCATTGGTGGCTATCTTGACCTTGATTACGGTTTGTATCTCGATGACCTATGCCCTATCGCGTATGATTTACAGTTTAGCGCGTGATGGCTTAATGCCTGCTGTATTTAAAGAACTAACAAAGACAAGTAAGGTACCCAAAAATGCTACTATTTTAACAGGTCTAGCTTCAGCAGTAGCAGCAGGAATATTCCCACTAGCCAGTATCGCAGCCTTCTTAAACATTTGTACCTTGGCCTACTTGATGATGCTTGCTTACGGCTTGATTCGTTTACGGAAAGAAAAAGGAATGCCCAAAGCGGGCGAATTTAAAACACCATTTGTACCTTTGTTACCGATTTTATCAATCATCATTTGTTTATCCTTTATGTTGCAGTATAATATGGAAACTTGGATTGCTTTCCTAGTTGCGTTGTTAGTAGGAAGTATTATTTACTTCACTTATGGCTATAAGCATTCTACCATAGAAGAATAATACTCTTCGAAAATCTCTTCAAACCACGTCAGCTTTGCCTTGCCGTATGTATTGTTACTGACTTCGTCAGTTTCATCTACAACCTCAAAAACATGTTTTGAGCTGACTTCGTCAGTCTTATCTACAACCTCAAAACAGTGTTTTGAGCAACCTACGGCTAGCTTCCTAATTTGCTCTTTGATTTTCATTGAGTATTATTGAACACTTTTGAAAATTGAGTTTAAGAGTTGAATCTTATCAATTGATAAATCGGAGTGATTTAGCAAGTGATATAAATTAAATTATAGGAGGAGCAAACATGTCACAAAAAGGAAGAAGTCTCATCACGGCTGCATTTGATACAGATAATTTTCTAATGCGAATTAGTGAGAAGGTTTTAGATATTGTAACAGTCAATCTTCTCTTTGTAGTAACTTGTTTGCCAATCGTAACGATTGGGGTAGCCAAAATTAGTCTCTATCAGACGATGTTTGAAGTCAAGCAAAGTAGACGTGTTCCAGTTTTTAGAACCTATCTAAGAGTTTTTAGGCAAAATCTGAAATTAGGTCTTCAGCTGGGTTTAATGGAGTTAGGAATTGTGTTTCTTACCCTTTCAGATCTTTATCTTTTTTGGGGTCAAACAGCTCTGCCCTTCCAATTGCTGAAAGCTATTTGTTTAGGTATTCTAATTTTCCTTACCATTGTGATGTTGGCTAGTTACCCTATCGCGGCACGTTATGACCTATCTTGGAAAGAAATTCTTCAAAAAGGATTGATGTTGGCTAGTTTTAATGCTCCTTGGTTTATCTTGATGATCGCAATTATCTTTTTGATTTTGATGATTCTATATCTATCAGCCTTTACCCTCCTATTGGGAGGATCAGCTTTTATTCTCTTTGGTTTTGGACTTCTTGCTTTTTTACAAGTAGGAGTGATGGAAAAGCTATTTGCTAAGTATGAGTAAGGGTTGCAATTATTTCTGAAACTACTTTCAAACGCTTCAAACGCTATTCTATAAGCGAGAAACTAAAATCTAAGTGACTACAAGATATTGAAAGCCTTTTCAGTAAAGTGTATACTAAAGAAGTAAAGAAAGAATCTGCTTTAGCAGAAAATAAAAATAATAGGAGAAAATCTATGTCAGATTTGAAAAAATACGAAGGTGTCATTCCAGCCTTCTACGCATGTTATGATGAACAAGGAGAAGTAAGTCCAGAACGTACGCGTTCCTTGGTTCAATACTTTATTGATAAAGGTGTTCAAGGTCTTTATGTCAATGGTTCTTCTGGTGAATGTATCTACCAAAGTGTTGAAGACCGCAAGTTAATTTTGGAAGAAGTTATGGCGGTTGCCAAAGGTAAATTGACCATTATCGCTCACGTTGCTTGCAATAATACTAAAGATAGTATGGAACTAGCTCGCCATGCAGAAAGCTTGGGTGTAGATGCCATTGCGACGATTCCACCAATTTACTTCCGCTTGCCAGAATACTCAGTTGCTAAATACTGGAATGATATCAGCTCTGCAGCTCCAAACACAGACTACGTCATCTACAACATTCCTCAATTGGCAGGAGTTGCTTTGACTCCAAGTCTTTATACTGAAATGTTGAAAAATCCTCGTGTTATTGGTGTGAAGAACTCTTCTATGCCAGTTCAAGACATTCAAACCTTTGTGAGCCTTGGTGGAGAAGACCATATCGTCTTTAATGGTCCAGATGAGCAGTTCCTAGGAGGACGCCTCATGGGTGCTAAGGCTGGTATCGGTGGTACTTATGGTGCTATGCCAGAACTTTTCTTGAAACTCAATCAGTTGATTGCTGACAAAGACTTGGAAACAGCGCGTGAATTGCAGTATGCAATCAACGCAATCATTGGCAAATTAACTGCTGCACATGGAAATATGTACGGTGTCATTAAGGAAGTCTTGAAGATTAATGAAGGCTTGAATATTGGTTCTGTTCGTTCACCATTGACACCAGTAACTGAAGAAGATCGTCCAGTTGTAGAAGCAGCTGCAGCCTTGATTCGTGAAACCAAGGAGCGCTTCCTCTAATCTATAAGGAGGTATTTATGACACACTACGTTGCAATTGATATCGGTGGAACCAACATCAAATATGGTTTGATTGACCAAGAAGGCCAACTGGTTGAATCGCATGAAATGCCAACAGAGGCATATAAGGGTGGCCCTCATATCTTACAAAAGACCAAAGATATCGTAGCTAGCTATTTAGAAAAAGGCCCAGTAGCAGGTGTTGCCATTTCTTCTGCAGGAATGGTGGATCCAGACAAGGGTGAGATCTTCTATGCAGGACCTCAAATTCCTAACTACGCAGGCACCCAGTTCAAAAAGGAAATCGAGACTAGCTTTAATATTCCTTGTGAGATTGAAAATGATGTCAACTGTGCAGGTCTTGCTGAGGCAGTATCTGGTTCAGGCAAGGGAGCGAGTGTCACACTTTGCTTGACCATTGGAACAGGTATCGGAGGTTGCTTGATTATGGATGGAAAAGTTTTCCATGGTTTTAGCAATTCAGCCTGTGAAGTTGGTTATATGCATATGCAGGATGGAGCATTCCAAGATTTGGCCTCTACGACAGCCTTGGTGGAGTATGTAGCAGCAGCTCATGGCGACTCAGTTGACCAGTGGAATGGCCGACGCATCTTTAAGGAAGCCACTGAAGGCAACAAGATTTGTATGGCTGGTATTGACCGCATGGTAGATTATCTAGGAAAAGGTCTGGCAAATATTTGCTACGTTGCCAATCCAGAAGTGGTCATTCTCGGTGGCGGTATCATGGGGCAAGAAGCTATTCTCAAGCCTAAAATTCGAAAAGCTTTGAAAGAAGCTCTAGTACCAAGCCTAGCTGAAAAAACACGATTAGAATTTGCCCATCATCAAAATACAGCAGGTATGTTGGGTGCTTATTATCATTTTATACTCAATGAAAATCAAAGAGCAAACTAGGAAGTTAGCCGTAGGCAGTACTTGAGTACGACAAGGCGAAGCTGACGTGGTTTGAATTTGATTTTCGAAGAGTATCAAGACAAAACAATCCTAGTTTGGCTAGACCAAACTAGGATTTTCTAATCAAGTTCCCTTGACTTTCTTTATAATTGTGAGATAATAAAGAAAATATATAAAGGAATTATATAAAATGGCTATAGCGAATTCAAATAAAATTGTGACCTTCCAAGCTAATAGAGAATTGGTAAATGATGCCATGGAAGTGTTAAAAGAACAAAATCTCTCTCTTTCATCGGCACTCAGATTATTTTTAAAGAATGTTGCCGTAACAAATGAAGTAGATTTACTGAGTGAAGAGGAATTAGAGAAGGAGTATTTGTTTAGACAATTACAAGCAGAAGTTCAAGAAAGTTATGCCAAGATTGAGGCTGGAAATTACTTGACAGACGAGGATGTTGTGACACGCTATGGATTATAAAAAGTATAGGATTTTGTATTCTCCTAGAGTGATTGATAGTCTGGATAAAATATATCAGTATATATCAGAGGAAATCGGTTCTGTAGAGGCTGCGAGACGAAAAGTAGCGAGTATCAGAAAAGACATTAATCGTCTAGAAATTTTCCCCCAAGCTGGATTTGATGCCGATGAAAAATTTGGTAAGAAATTAGACCCTAGCTACCAAACGCGAGGATTGACCTTGAGTAAGGATTATATTGTATTATATACAATTGTTGAGGATACGGTCAGACTTGCTTATTTACTCCCTTCAAAAAGCGATTATATGAAGTTATTTAAGACCAAGTCAAGATATGACTAATTCATAATCTAGAAGAGGTCTGTTTAGTGATGAATAAAAATCCTAGTTTGGCTAGACCAAACTAGGATTTTCTTATACGTTTTTGTCTACGATATCCATTGAGTTTTTTATTTTCCCAATAGCTGTTAAAGATTTTCTCCTTGCTTTCGCGATTGATTTCCAAAAAGTAGGCATAAATCAAATCGATAAAGAAGAGCATAGGAAGTTGAGCGGATATTCGTTGGATATAGGAAGGCTGGCTGTGGGTGGCTACAAGAACAGTCTCTGTGTAGGCCTGACTATCTTTATTGGGAACACTTGAAAAGAGTACAGTCTTTGCCCCCATCTCCTTAGCATCTAATAAACTGTCTAAAATAGAGGGAGTTGTGCCAGAAAGTGAGAAACCAAGTACGAGACAATTTTCGTCCATAATACTGGTTGTCCAGGCAAAGCCGTCTTGATCGGTCAAGGCCTCGCAGACCACACCCAGACGCATGAAGCGCAATTTCATTTCACGAGCGACAAGGCCAGAACTCCCTGTTCCGAAGAAGTAGACACGCTCAGCATCTTCGATTAATTGGGCAATTCGTTCTAGTTGGACTTCGTCAATCAAGTCTTGTGTTTGTTCCCTCATATTGCTATAGCTTCTGAGGACTCGTTTGGTCAGTGGACTGTGCTTGGAGACTTGGTTAGCTTGATTTTCTGCCTGATGTTGGTATTGGAAAATGAATTCTCGGTAGCCAGTAAAGCCACACTTTTTAGCAAAGCGAGTTAGTGCAGCCTGAGAGATATGTAATTTTTGAGTGACTTGTTGAGAAGATAAATCATCTGTAATCGTTTCAGCTTGCAAAAAATAGCGAGCGATTTCTTGCTCTAGGTCTGTCATTTCTTCAAAATGTGAATCAATGACAGTTGCGATATCTGGTTTGTCCATAGGGAAGGCTCCTTTAAATGAGTCGTGTTGGAAAAAGGCTAGATTATTGAACTTTTACATTCATTATAACATATAATATAGGGATGAATAAATAAAAACGTATCTTGCCGTAAAAACGAAAAAAGCTTCTTTCTTTTCCATAATTTTCTGCTCAAATTGTGGTACAATTAAGAGTAAGATTTTAATTATACTCTTCGAAAATCCAATTCAAACTACGTCAGCTTTATCGGCAACCTCAAAGCTGTACTTTGAGCAGCCTGCGGCTAGCTTCCTAGTTTGCTCTTTGATTTTCATTGAGTATTAGAAATGAGACTGATTTGTATGAGAAAATTTAACAGCCATTCGATTCCGATTCGGCTTAATTTATTGTTTTCAATCGTCATTTTACTCTTTATGACCATTATTGGTCGTTTGTTGTATATGCAGGTTTTGAACAAGGATTTTTACGAAAAAAAGCTAGCCTCAGCTAGTCAGACCAAGGTCACAACCAGTTCTGCCCGTGGGGAAATTTATGATGCTAGTGGAAAACCTTTGGTAGAAAATACGTTAAAGCAGGTTGTTTCCTTTACGCGTAGTAATAAAATGACGGCTAAAGATCTGAAAGAAATCGCTAGTCAGTTGCTGGGATATGTGAGCATCAGTTCGCCAAATTTGACAGAACGTCAGCTAGCAGATTACTATTTAGCTGATCCTGAAATCTATAAAAAAACAGTGGAGGCTCTCCCAAGTGAGAAGCGCTTGGATTCAGATGGCAATCGTTTGTCCGAATCAGAACTGTATAACAATGCGGTCGATAGTGTCCAAACGAGTCAACTAAACTATACAGAGGATGAAAAGAAAGAAATCTATCTTTTTAGTCAGTTAAATGCCGTTGGAAACTTTGCGACAGGAACCATTGTGACAGATGCCTTGACAGATACCCAGATTGCTCTGATTGCCTCTGCTTCGAAACAATTACCCGGCGTCAGTATCTCAACTTCGTGGGATCGAAAAGTTCTAGAGACTTCCCTTTCTTCTATAGTAGGTAGTGTATCGAGTGAAAAAGCTGGTCTCCCAGCAGAAGAAGCAGATGCTTATCTTAAAAAAGGTTACTCTCTAAATGACCGTGTTGGGACTTCTTACCTAGAAAAGCAATACGAGGAAACCTTGCAAGGTAAACGCTCGGTGAAGGAAATTCATCTAGACAAGTACGGTAATATGGAAAGTGTCGAAAATATCGAAGATGGTACCAAAGGGAATAATATTAAACTGACCATTGATTTGGCCTTTCAAGATAGCGTGGATGCCTTGCTGAAAAGTTATTTCAATTCAGAGTTGGGAAATGGTGGAGCCAAGTATTCTGAAGGTGTCTATGCAGTCGCCCTTAACCCAAAAACAGGTGCTGTTTTGTCTATGTCAGGGATTAAACAGGACTTGAAAACGGGAGAGTTGACGCCTGATTCCTTGGGAACGGTAACCAATGTCTTTGTTCCAGGTTCGGTTGTCAAGGCGGCGACCATCAGCTCAGGTTGGGAAAATGGAGTCTTGTCAGGAAACCAGACCTTGACAGACCAGTCCATTGTCTTCCAAGGTTCAGCTCCAATTAATTCTTGGTATACTGCCTTTTCTGTGCCAATGCCGATTACAGCGGTTCAGGCTCTAGAGTATTCATCCAATGCTTATATGGTCCAAACAGCCTTAGGTCTTATGGGGCAAACCTATCAACCAAATATGTTTGTCGGAACCAGCAATCTAGAGTCTGCTATGGGGAAATTGCGTTCAACCTTTGGCGAATATGGCTTGGGGTCTGCGACCGGGATTGACCTACCATATGAATCTACTGGATTTATTCCCAAAGAGTATAACTTTGCCAATTTCATCACCAATGCCTTTGGGCAGTTTGATAACTATACGCCGATGCAGTTGGCTCAGTATGTAGCAACTATTGCAAATGATGGTGTTCGTGTGGCTCCTCGTATTGTTGAAGGCATTTATGGAAATAATGATAAGGGAGGACTGGGCGACTTGATTCAGCAACTGCAACCGACAGAGATGAATAAGGTCAATATATCCGACTCCGATATGAGTGTCTTGCACCAAGGTTTTTATCAGGTTGCTCATGGGACTAGTGGATTGACAACTGGACGTGCCTTTTCAAATGGTGCCTTGGTATCCATTAGCGGAAAAACGGGTACAGCCGAAAGCTATGTGGCAGATGGTCAGCAAGCAACCAATACCAATGCGGTAGCCTATGCCCCATCTGATAATCCCCAAATCGCTGTTGCAGTAGTCTTTCCTCATAATACCAATCTAACAAATGGTGTAGGACCTTCCATTGCGCGTGACATTATCAATCTGTATCAAAAATACCATCCGATGAACTAGAAAGGAAATTATGCTTTATCCAACACCCATTGCCAAGCTGATTGACAGTTATTCTAAGTTACCAGGTATCGGGATTAAGACGGCTACGCGTCTGGCCTTTTATACCATTGGCATGTCTGATGACGACGTCAATGAATTTGCAAAAAATCTCCTTTCTGCTAAGAGAGAGCTGACCTATTGTTCCATCTGTGGTCGCTTGACCGATGATGATCCATGCTCCATCTGTACCGATCCAAGTCGTGACCAGACAACGATTTTGGTGCTAGAGGATAGTCGTGATGTGGCGGCCATGGAAAATATCCAAGAATATCATGGACTTTATCATGTTTTGCATGGCCTGATTTCCCCCATGAATGGCATCAGCCCAGATGATATCAATCTCAAGAGCCTCATGACTCGTCTCATGGATAGTGAGGTTTCAGAAGTCATCGTAGCAACCAATGCCACGGCAGATGGGGAAGCGACTTCCATGTATCTTTCACGCTTACTCAAGCCAGCTGGTATTAAGGTTACGCGTCTGGCACGAGGTCTTGCTGTGGGGGCAGATATCGAGTATGCGGACGAAGTTACACTCTTACGAGCCATTGAAAATCGGACAGAGCTGTAAGTCTAGATAAATTAATAAACTAAATTCATTTATACAAAAAATCAAGGAGATCGATATTTGTTTTATCGGTCTCTTTTTAGATTACTTTAAGACCAGTATCGGGTTCAAGTTTCAAAAAAGAAGCAAATATGATATACTAAAGAGCGAGTATTCTAGTAGAATTAGGACAAGTAATATGAAACAAACGATTATTCTTTTATACGGTGGACGGAGTGCAGAGCGTGAAGTCTCTGTCCTTTCAGCAGAAAGTGTCATGCGTGCGGTTAACTATGATCGTTTCGCAGTCAAGACTTTCTTTATCAGTCAGTCAGGTGACTTTATCAAAACGCAGGAATTTAGTCAGACTCCAGGTCAAGAGGACCGTCTCATGACCAATGAAACTATTGATTGGGATAAGAAAATTGCTCCAAGTGCTATCTATGAAGAAGGGGCAGTTGTCTTTCCAGTTCTTCACGGTCCGATGGGAGAAGATGGTTCTGTTCAAGGCTTCCTCGAAGTTTTGAAAATGCCTTATGTTGGTTGCAATATTTTGTCATCCAGTCTTGCCATGGACAAAATCACGACCAAGCGTGTGTTAGAATCTGCTGGCATTGCTCAAGTTCCTTATGTGGCTATCGTTGAAGGTGATGATATGACTTCTAAAATCGCTGAAGTGGAAGAAAAATTGACTTATCCAGTCTTCACTAAGCCGTCAAACATGGGTTCAAGTGTCGGTATTTCTAAATCTGAAAATCAAGAAGAACTCCGTCAGGCTTTGGAACTTGCCTTTCAATATGACAGTCGTGTTTTGGTAGAGCAAGGGGTCAATGCCCGTGAAATCGAGGTTGGACTCTTGGGAAACTACGATGTCAAAAGTACGCTACCAGGAGAAGTAGTCAAGGATGTTGCCTTTTATGACTACGATGCCAAGTATATTGACAACAAGATTACCATGGATATCCCAGCTAAAATCAGTGATGATGTGATAGCTGTCATGCGTCAAAATGCAGAAACGGCCTTCCGTGCCATTGGTGGTTTAGGCTTATCTCGTTGTGATTTCTTTTATACAGATAAGGGAGAAATCTTCCTAAATGAGCTCAATACCATGCCAGGTTTCACCCAGTGGTCAATGTATCCATTACTTTGGGACAATATGGGAATCAGCTACCCAGACCTAATCGAGCGTTTGGTTGACCTTGCCAAGGAAAGTTTTGACAAGCGCGAAGCGCATTTGCTATAAAAATGAAAGAAGGGGTAGGAGCCAGAACCATCACTACAAGGTGACTAGAGTTCTCGGGCTCCGACCCTTTTTAAAGGAGTAGAAATGAAATTAACTATCCACGAAGTTGCCCAAGCTGTTGGGGTGAAAAATGATGTCAGCATCTTTGAGGACATCCAGTTGGAAAAGGCTGAGTTTGACAGTCGTTTGATTGAGGAAGGGGACTTGTTTGTGCCCCTCAAAGGTGCGCGTGATGGCCATGACTTTATCGAAACAGCCTTTGAAAATGGTGCTGCTGTAACCCTGTCTGAGAAAGAAATCGCAAATCACCCCTACATTCTAGTAGACGACGTTTTGGCTGCCTTTCAATCACTAGCTGCCTACTATCTTGAGAAAACAGCTGTTGATGTCTTTGCTGTAACGGGTTCAAATGGTAAGACGACGACCAAGGATATGTTGGCGCATTTACTGTCAACAAGATACAAGACCTACAAAACACAAGGAAACTACAATAATGAGATTGGTCTTCCCTACACAGTTCTCCATATGCCTGAAGGGACAGAAAAGTTAGTCTTGGAGATGGGGCAGGATCACTTGGGAGATATTCATCTCTTGTCAGAATTGGCTCATCCTAAGACAGCCGTCGTGACCTTGGTTGGAGAAGCACATTTGGCCTTTTTCAAAGACCGTTCGGAAATCGCTAAAGGGAAAATGCAAATTGTAGATGGTATGGCTTCGGGTTCTTTGCTTTTGGCACCAGCTGACTCTATTGTAGAGGACTACTTGCCAGCTGATAAAAAGGTGGTTCGTTTTGGGCAAGGAGCAGAGCTGGAAATAACAGACTTGATTGAGCGCAAGGATAGTCTGACATTTAAGGCTAATTTTTTGGAACAAGCTCTTGATTTGCCAGTGACTGGCAAGTACAATGCCACTAATGCTATGATTGCGTCCTATGTTGCCCTGCAAGAAGGAGTTTCAGAGGAGAAAATTCGTCAGGCCTTCCAAAATCTTGAATTGACGCGTAACCGTACCGAGTGGAAGAAAGCAGCCAATGGAGCAGATATTCTGTCTGACGTATATAATGCTAATCCAACTGCTATGAAGTTAATTTTGGAAACATTCTCTGCCATTCCAGCCAATGAAGGGGGCAAGAAAATCGCTGTCTTAGCAGATATGAGGGAATTAGGTGACCAGTCAGTCCAACTCCATAACCAGATGATTCTGAGCCTCTCGCCAGATGTACTGGATACCGTGATTTTCTATGGAGCAGATATCGCAGAATTGGCCCAACTTGCCAGTCAAATGTTCCCAATCGGACACGTTTATTACTTCAAGAAAACAGAAGACCAAGACCAATTTGAAGACCTAGTTAAGCAGGTCAAAGAAAGCCTTGGGGCTCATGACCAAATCCTGCTCAAAGGCTCTAACTCTATGAATCTAGCCAAGTTGGTAGAAAGTTTAGAAAATGAAGACAAGTGATTTTGTCAAGTATTTGCAAAGAATGATTGCCATTACAGATACTGGATTAACCTTTACAAAAGATCCGTTTGACCGTGAGCGCTACGAAGACTTGCGAGGCCTTTTATCTGAAATGTTGAATCAAGCATCAGACCTTGATGCCGAAGAAGTGGCAGAAGTCTTGAAGCCAACTTCTGCTTATGCGACTCCGTTAATGGACGTCCGTGCTTGGATTGTTGAGGACGAAAAGATTTGTCTGGTTAGGGGACAAGGAGAGGATAGTTGGGCTTTGCCAGGTGGCTTTGGTGAGGTTGGCTATTCTCCAACAGAAAATATTCTCAAGGAAATTGAAGAAGAAACCGGTTTTAAAGCCAAAGTTGAACGACTACTAGCTGTTTTTGATACCAATCGTTTCCAACTACGGAGCAAACAATATGCAAAGTTTGTTTTTGAATGTAAGTTTCTCGATGGACAATTTCAAGAAAATCAAGAAATCGCTGACCTTCAATTTTTTGCCATTGACCAGCTGCCGAACTTATCTGAAAAACGCATTACCAAGGAGCAAATAGAGCTTCTTTGGCAGGTTTATCAAGGTCAGAGGGAACAATATCTTGACTAAAAAGATGATTATCGTATTTCTAAATTCATTTTTCTCAAGTAGCATGGTATAATAAAATGCAGGAAAATTTTGAATCATGAGGAAGACTAGATGAATTTATGGGATATTTTCTTTACGACCCAAGCAACAGAACCACCCAAATTTGACCTTTTTTGGTATGTCAGTATATTTACACTCTTGGCCTTGACCTTTTATACAGCCTATCGTTATCGTGAGAAGAAGGTTTACCAACGATTTTTCCAGATTTTACAGGCAGTTCAGTTAATCCTTCTCTATGGTTGGTACTGGGTCAATCATATGCCACTGTCAGAAAGCTTACCCTTTTACCATTGTCGTATGGCCATGTTTGTGGTACTCTTGCTTCCTGGTCAGTCCAAATATCGGCAGTATTTTGCATTGCTAGGGACATTCGGAACATTAGCAGCCTTTGTTTATCCAGTGCCAGATGCCTATCCTTTCCCCCATATTGCCATCTTGTCCTTTATCTTTGGGCACTTAGCTCTCTTGGGGAACTCTCTAGTTTATCTCTTGAGACAGTACAATGCGCGATTACTGGATGTGAAGGGAATTTTTCTCATGACCTTTGCCCTAAATGCCTTGATTTTGGTGGTCAATTTGGTAACAGGTGGTGATTACGGATTCTTGACAAAACCGCCATTGGTTGGAGATCACGGCTTAGTAGCTAATTATTTAATCGTTTCCCTAGCCTTGTCAGCGGCGATTACGTTGACAAAGAAAATCTTGGAACTATTTTTAGAACAAGAAGCAGAAAAAATGATTGCAAAGAAAGCTTAGAAATGAGCTTTCTTTTTTGTACAATAGACAGATTGTTGACAAAGTTTACAGTGAATGAATTTCTGAACAGAAAAACAAAAAAATTGGCTAGTAAATTTAGGAAAAAACTGAGCACGATGAGATTTTTTGTGTTATAATATTCTGTGAATAGCTATGCCCACGTTTAGCTATTGAATATTACGAAGTTAGAAACTTGGAAGATAGAGAGGATGCGATGTAATGGCTAGAGAAGGCTTTTTTACAGGTCTAGATATTGGAACAAGCTCTGTCAAGGTGCTTGTAGCCGAGCAGAGAAATGGTGAATTAAATGTAATTGGTGTGAGTAATGCCAAAAGTAAAGGTGTAAAGGATGGAATTATTGTTGATATTGATGCAGCAGCAACTGCTATCAAATCGGCAATTTCCCAAGCTGAAGAAAAAGCAGGCATTTCAATTAAATCGGTGAATGTTGGTTTGCCAGCTAATCTCTTACAGGTGGAACCAACTCAAGGAATGATTCCAGTTACATCTGATACAAAAGAAATTACAGACCAAGATGTCGAAAATGTTGTCAAATCAGCTTTGACAAAGAGTATGACACCAGATCGTGAAGTCATTACTTTTATTCCAGAAGAATTTATCGTAGATGGTTTCCAAGGTATTCGTGACCCGCGTGGCATGATGGGTGTTCGTCTTGAAATGCGTGGTTTGCTTTACACAGGTCCACGTACTATTCTTCACAATTTACGTAAGACAGTTGAGCGTGCAGGTGTTCAGGTTGAAAATATTATTATTTCACCATTGGCTTTGGTTCGTTCAGTCTTGAACGAAGGAGAGCGTGAATTTGGAGCTACTGTGATTGATATGGGAGCAGGTCAAACAACTGTTGCTACAATCCGTAACCAAGAACTCCAGTTCACCAATATTCTCCAAGAAGGTGGAGATTATGTAACTAAGGATATCTCTAAAGTCTTGAAGACATCACAGAAACTAGCTGAAGGTTTGAAATTAAACTATGGAGAGGCTTATCCTCCTCTCGCAAGTAAAGAAACATTCCAAGTCGAAGTGATTGGGGAAGTAGAACCTGTTGAAGTAACAGAAAATTACTTGTCAGAGATTATTTCTGCACGAATTAAGCATATTTTTGAACAAATCAAACAAGACTTAGACAGAAGACATTTATTGGATCTTCCTGGTGGCATTGTTTTGATTGGTGGAACGGCTATTTTACCGGGTATTGTGGAGCTTGCTCAAGAAGTCTTTGGTGTTCGTGTGAAACTCTATGTTCCAAATCAAGTTGGAATTCGTAATCCGGCTTTTGCGCATGTGATTAGTCTTTCAGAATTCGCAGGACAATTGACAGAAGTACATCTCTTGGCTCAACGAGCAGTCAAGGGTGATGAAGGCTTATTCCAACAACCGCTGAGTTTTGGGGGAATGATTCAGAAAACAGCTCAGTTTGTTCAATCAACTACTGTTCAACCAGCTCCCACTCCAGAAGTAGAACCTGTAGCTCCTGCAGAACAAGTTACAGATTTTCAACAGACTTCACAAAATAAACCGAAATTAGCAGATCGTTTCCGTGGCTTGATCGGAAGCATGTTTGACGAATAAAGAGGAAAAATAAATTATGACATTTTCATTTGATACAGCTGCTGCTCAAGGTGCAGTGATTAAAGTAATTGGTGTCGGTGGAGGTGGTGGCAATGCCATCAACCGTATGGTCGACGAAGGTGTTACAGGCGTAGAATTTATCGCAGCAAATACAGATGTGCAAGCATTGAGCAGTACAAAAGCTGAGACTGTTATTCAGTTGGGACCTAAATTGACTCGTGGTTTAGGTGCAGGAGGTCAACCTGAGGTTGGTCGTAAGGCTGCTGAAGAAAGCGAAGAAACACTGACGGAAGCTATCAGTGGTGCAGATATGGTCTTCATCACTGCTGGTATGGGAGGAGGCTCTGGAACTGGAGCTGCTCCTGTTATTGCTCGTATCGCTAAAGATTTAGGTGCTCTTACAGTTGGTGTTGTAACACGTCCGTTTGGTTTTGAAGGAAGCAAACGTGGACAATTTGCTGTAGAAGGAATCAATCAACTTCGTGAGCATGTAGATACTCTATTGATCATCTCAAACAACAACTTGCTTGAAATTGTTGATAAGAAGACACCGCTTTTGGAGGCTCTTAGCGAAGCAGATAACGTTCTTCGTCAAGGTGTTCAAGGAATTACCGATTTGATTACCAATCCAGGATTGATTAACCTTGATTTTGCCGATGTGAAAACGGTAATGGCAAATAAAGGGAATGCTCTTATGGGTATTGGTATCGGTAGTGGAGAAGAACGTGTTGTTGAAGCAGCACGTAAGGCAATTTACTCTCCACTTCTTGAAACAACAATTGATGGAGCAGAAGATGTGATTGTCAACGTAACTGGTGGTCTTGACTTAACCTTGATTGAGGCAGAAGAGGCTTCACAAATTGTGAACCAAGCAGCAGGACAAGGAGTAAACATCTGGCTCGGTACTTCAATTGATGAAAGTATGCGTGATGAGATTCGTGTAACAGTTGTTGCAACGGGTGTTCGTCAAGACCGCGTAGAAAAGGTTGTGACTCCACAAGCTAGACCTACTACCAACTACCGTGAGACAGTGAGACCAGCTCATTCACATGGATTTGATCGTCATTTTGATATGGCAGAAACGGCTGAATTGCCAAAACAAAATCAACGTCGCTCGGAACAAACTCAAGGATCTGCTTTTGGTGATTGGGATTTACGTCGCGAGACAATTGTTCGTCCGACTGATTCAGTAGTGTCACCGGTAGAACGTTTTGAAATTCCAAATTCACAAGATGAAGATGAGTTGGATACACCTCCATTTTTCAAAAATCGTTAAGTAAATGAATGTAAAAGAAAATACAGAACGTGTTTTTCGAGAAGTCGCAGAAGCAAGTCTGAGAGCTCATCGCGAGAGTGGCTCAGTCTCTGTCATTGCAGTTACCAAGTATGTAGATGTACCGACAGCGGAAGCCTTGCTTCCGCTAGGGGGTCATCATATCGGTGAAAATCGTGTAGATAAGTTTCTAGAGAAATATCAAGCTTTAAAAGATCGAGATGTGACTTGGCATTTGATTGGTACCTTACAAAGACGTAAGGTAAAAGATGTCATTCAATACGTTGATTATTTCCACGCATTGGACTCAGTAAAGCTAGCAGAGGAAATTCAAAAAAGAAGCGACAGAGTCATCAAGTGTTTCCTTCAAGTAAATATTTCTAACGAAGAAAGTAAACACGGCTTTTCGAGAGAGGAACTGCTGGAAGTCTTGCCAGAGTTAGCCAAACTAGATAAGATTGAATATGTTGGTTTGATGACAATGGCACCTTTTGAGGCTAGCAGTGAGCAGTTGAAAGAAATTTTTAAGGCGACCCAAGATTTACAAAAAGAAATCCAAGAAAAACAAATTCCAAATATGCCTATGGCCGAGTTAAGTATGGGAATGAGTCGTGATTATAAAGAAGCGATTCAATTCGGTTCCACCTTTGTTCGCATAGGTACAGCATTTTTTAAGTAGGAGAGAACCATGTCTTTAAAAGATAGATTCGATAGATTTATAGATTATTTTACGGAGGATGAGGATTTAAGTCTCCCTAATGAAAAACGAGATGAGCCCATTTTGACTCCAGTAAATTCTACACAGGACAAGGCTCTTTCAACAAATCAAACACCACGTACAAGCACAACTAGTACAAAAGAAACTAATATTACTAGACTTCATGCACGTCAACAAGAGTTAGCCAAGCAAAGTCAGCATTCTACTGAAAAAGTAACAATCGATGTTCGTTATCCTAGAAAATATGAAGATGCGATAGAAATTGTTGATTTATTAGCAGGAAACGAAAGTATTTTGATTGATTTTCAATATATGACTGAAGTGCAAGCTCGTCGTTGTTTAGATTATCTGGATGGAGCTTGCCATGTTCTAGCTGGAAATTTGAAAAAGGTAGCTTCTACCATGTACCTGTTGACACCATTGAATGTTATTGTAAATGTTGAAGATATTCGTTTACCAGATGAAGATCAACAGGGTGAGTTTGATTTTGATATGAGACGAAATAGAGTACGATAATGATTTTTTTAATTCGTCTGATTTATAATGCAGTGGATATTTACTCCCTGATTTTGGTAGCCTTTGCTGTCATGTCTTGGTTTCCAGGCGCCTACGAATCAAGTTTAGGTCGTTGGATTGTAGCATTGGTAAAACCAGTGCTTGTTCCTTTGCAACGCCTGCCTCTACAGATAGCAGGTCTTGATTTATCTGTTTGGCTTGCGATCGTTTTGGTTCGATTTTTAGGGGAAAACTTAGTGCGTTTTCTTGCAATGATAATATGAATAGAGGTATTTACCAGCATTTTTCTATAGAAGATCGGCCATTTCTTGACAAGGGAATGGAATGGATTAAGAAGGTAGAAGATAGCTATGCGCCTTTTTTAACTCCTTTTATCAATCCTCATCAAGAGAAGTTATTGAAGATTTTAGCCAAAACCTATGGCCTTGCTTGTAGCAGTAGTGGGGAATTCGTCTCAAGTGAGTATGTTCGAGTTTTATTATACCCAGATTATTTCCAGCCAGAGTTTTCAGATTTTGAAATGTCTCTCCAGGAAATTGTGTATTCCAATAAATTTGAACACTTAACGCATGCTAAGATTTTAGGGACAGTCATCAATCAATTAGGGATTGAACGGAAACTTTTTGGAGATATCCTAGTAGATGAAGAACGGGCGCAGATTATGATTAATCATCAATTTCTTCTTCTCTTTCAAGATGGATTAAAGAAAATTGGTCGTATACCCGTTTCGCTGGAGGAACGTCCTTTCACCGAGAAAATAGATAAGTTGGAACAGTATAGAGAGCTGGATTTATGCGTGTCTAGTTTTAGATTAGATGTTCTTTTATCAAATGTTTTAAAACTATCTAGAAATCAAGCAAACCAGTTGATTAACAAGAAACTTGTCCAAGTAAATTATCATATGGTAGATAAATCAGATTATACTGTTCAAGTTGGAGACTTGATTAGTGTGAGAAAATTTGGGCGTTTGAGGTTGCTTCAAGATAAGGGACAAACTAAAAAAGAGAAGAAAAAAATAACAGTCCAGTTGTTATTAAGTAAGTGAGGAAAAATATGCCAATTACATCGTTAGAAATCAAAGATAAAACCTTTAGCACACGATTTAGAGGTTTTGATCCAGAAGAAGTAGATGAATTTTTAGATATTGTAGTTCGTGATTATGAAGATTTAGTTCGTTCTAATCACGATAAGGATTTACATATTAAAAATTTGGAAGAGCGTTTATCTTACTTTGATGAGATGAAAGATTCATTGAGCCAGTCTGTATTGATTGCCCAAGATACAGCTGAGAGAGTAAAACAAACAGCACACGATCGTTCAAATAATATTATTCATCAAGCTGAACAGGATGCACATCGATTATTGGAAGAGGCAAAATACAAGGCAAATGAAATTCTTCGTCAGGCAGCTGATAATGCTAAGAAGGTTGCTGTTGAAACAGAAGAATTGAAGAACAAGAGCCGTGTCTTCCATCAACGTCTAAAATCTACCATTGAGAGCCAGTTGGCTATCGTTGAATCTTCAGATTGGGAAGATATTCTTCGTCCAACAGCTACTTATCTTCAAACTAGTGATGAAGCCTTTAAAGAAGTTGTTAGCGAAGTACTTGGAGAACCGATTCCAGCTCCAATTGAAGAAGAACCAATTGATATGACACGTCAATTTTCTCCAGAAGAAATGACAGAGTTACAAGCCCGTATTGAGGCAGCCAATAAAGAATTGGCTGAATTTGAAGCTCAGGCTAAACAGGAAGTGGAAAATTCAACTCCTGTAGTGAGTCCTCAAATTGAAGAAGAGCCTGTTCATCCAGTTGGTCCAATGTATGAAGAGCCAGAAGTAGCTCCAAGCCATTACTCAGGACCAACACCAGCTACTGAAGCTGTAAACTCAGAACCAGGATTTGAAGCGCCGCAAGAATCCGTTACAATTTTATAAGAAATAATGTGAGAACAATATCTTATCCTTATATTTCCAGCGAGCAGGAGATGGTGTGAGTCCTGCATTCCCTAATGATAAGATTATCCTCTCAAACAATCAAATCTGAATCTAGTAAGATTTGACGTTCCCCACGTTACGGGATAAGAGGGAGAAAGACTAGTTCTTTTTCCGAACAAAGGTGGTACCACGATTTTCGTCCTTTTTGGAAGTCGTGGTTTTTAATTTGTTATTATTTATAAAGGAGATACCATGAAACTCAAAGATACCCTTAATCTTGGGAAAACATCTTTCCCAATGCGTGCAGGCCTTCCGACCAAAGAGCCAGTTTGGCAAAAGGAATGGGAAGATGCAAAACTTTACCAACGTCGTCAAGAATTGAACCAAGGAAAACCTCATTTCACTTTGCATGATGGCCCTCCATACGCAAACGGAAATATCCACGTTGGACATGCTATGAATAAGATTTCAAAAGATATCATTGTTCGCTCAAAATCTATGTCAGGTTTTTACGCACCATTTATCCCAGGTTGGGATACTCACGGTCTGCCAATCGAGCAAGTTTTAGCAAAACAAGGTGTCAAACGTAAAGAAATGGACTTGGTTGAGTACTTGAAGCTTTGCCGTGAATATGCTCTTTCTCAAGTAGATAAACAACGTGAAGACTTTAAACGTTTGGGGGTTTCTGGTGACTGGGAAAATCCATATGTGACTTTGACTCCTGACTATGAAGCAGCCCAAATCCGTGTATTTGGTGAGATGGCTAATAAAGGTTATATCTACCGTGGTGCCAAGCCAGTTTACTGGTCATGGTCATCTGAGTCTGCCCTTGCTGAAGCGGAGATTGAATACCATGACTTGCTTTCAACATCTCTTTACTATGCCAATAAGGTAAAAGATGGCAAAGGTGTTCTAGATACAGATACTTACATCGTTGTCTGGACAACTACCCCATTCACCATCACAGCTTCTCGTGGTTTAACTGTTGGTGCAGATATTGAGTACGTTTTGGTTCAACCTGCTGGTGAAGCTCGTAAGTTTGTGGTTGCTGCAGAATTGTTGACTAGCTTGTCTGAGAAATTTTGCTGGGTTGATGTTCAAGTGTTGGTAACTTACCGTGGTCAAGAACTCAACCACATCGTAACAGAACACCCATGGGATACAGCTGTAGATGAATTGGTTATCCTTGGTGACCACGTTACGACTGACTCTGGTACAGGTATCGTCCATACAGCCCCTGGTTTTGGTGAGGACGACTACAATGTTGGTATTGCTAATGGTCTTGAAGTCGCAGTCACTGTTGACGAGCGTGGTATCATGACGGCGAATGCTGGTGCTGAATTTGAAGGCCAGTTCTACGACAAGGTTGTACCAACTGTGATTGAAAAACTTGGTAACTCTCTTCTTGCCCAAGAAGAAATCTCTCACTCATATCCATTTGACTGGCGTACTAAGAAACCAATCATCTGGCGTGCAGTTCCACAATGGTTTGCCTCAGTTTCTAAATTCCGCCAAGAAATCTTGGATGAAATTGAAAAAGTGAAATTCCACTCAGAATGGGGTAAAGTCCGTCTTTACAATATGATTCGTGACCGTGGCGACTGGGTTATCTCTCGTCAACGTGCTTGGGGTGTTCCACTTCCAATCTTCTACGCTGAAGACGGTACAGCTATCATGACAGCTGATACTATCGAACATGTGGCTCAACTCTTTGAAGTACATGGTTCAAGCATTTGGTGGGAACGTGATGCCAAAGACCTCTTGCCAGAAGGATTTACACATCCAGGTTCTCCAAATGGGGAGTTCAAGAAAGAAACAGATATTATGGATGTATGGTTTGACTCAGGTTCATCATGGAATGGAGTTGTTGTAAACCGTCCAGAGTTGACTTACCCAGCAGACCTTTACCTAGAAGGTTCTGACCAATACCGTGGTTGGTTCAACTCTTCACTCATCACATCTGTTGCCAACCATGGCGTAGCACCTTACAAACAAATCTTGTCACAAGGTTTTGCCCTTGATGGTAAAGGTGAGAAGATGTCTAAATCTCTTGGAAATACCATTGCTCCAAGCGATGTTGAAAAACAATTTGGTGCAGAAATCTTGCGTCTATGGGTAACTAGTGTGGACTCAAGCAACGATGTGCGTATCTCTATGGATATCTTGAGCCAAGTCTCTGAAACTTACCGTAAGATCCGTAACACTCTTCGTTTCTTGATTGCTAACACATCTGACTTTAACCCAGCTGAGGATGCGGTAGCTTACGAAGAACTACGTTCAGTTGATAAGTACATGACGATTCGCTTTAACCAGCTTGTGAAAACGATTCGTGATGCTTACGCAAACTTTGAATTCTTGACAATTTACAAGGCCTTGGTGAACTTTATCAACGTTGACTTGTCAGCCTTTTACCTTGATTTTGCTAAGGACGTTGTTTATATCGAAGGTGCTAAATCACTGGAACGTCGTCAAATGCAGACTGTTTTCTATGATATTCTTGTGAAAATCACCAAACTCTTGACACCAATCCTTCCTCACACTGCGGAAGAAATCTGGTCATATCTTGAGTTTGAAGCTGAAGACTTCGTTCAATTGTCAGAATTGCCAGAAGCAGAAACTTTTGCTAATCAAGAAGAAATCTTGGATACATGGGCAGCCTTCATGGACTTCCGTGGACAAGCTCAAAAAGCCTTGGAAGAAGCTCGTAATGCAAAAGTAATCGGTAAATCACTTGAAGCTCACTTGACAGTTTATCCAAATGAAGTGGTGAAAACTCTACTCGAAGCAGTAAACAGCAATGTAGCTCAACTTTTGATCGTGTCTGAATTGACTATCGCAGAAGGACCAGCTCCAGAATCTGCCGTTAGTTTCGAAGATGTAGCCTTTACAGTTGAACGTGCTGCAGGCCAAGTATGTGACCGTTGCCGTCGTATCGACCCAACAACAGCAGAACGTAGCTACCACGCAGTCATCTGTGACCACTGTGCAAGCATCGTAGAAGAAAACTTTGCGGATGCAGTCGCAGAAGGATTTGAAGCGAAATAAGGTTGTTGTATGATACTAAGAAGGAAAAGGACTGCCAAACAGTCCTTTCCTTTTTGGTTTTGACTAGCTTTTTTGTGAAAAATTGTGTAAAATAGAATAGATAAACGAGGGAAAACCTCGGAAAATTTAAAGGAGAATCCATCTAATGGTAAAATTGGTTTTTGCTCGCCACGGTGAGTCTGAATGGAACAAAGCTAACCTTTTCACTGGTTGGGCTGATGTTGATTTGTCTGAAAAAGGTACACAACAAGCGATTGACGCTGGTAAATTGATCAAAGAAGCTGGTATCGAATTTGACCAAGCTTACACTTCAGTATTGAAACGTGCGATTAAAACAACTAACTTGGCTCTTGAAGCTTCTGACCAATTGTGGGTTCCAGTTGAAAAATCATGGCGCTTGAACGAACGTCACTACGGTGGTTTGACTGGTAAAAACAAAGCTGAAGCTGCAGAACAATTTGGTGATGAGCAAGTTCACATCTGGCGTCGTTCATACGATGTATTGCCTCCAAACATGGATCGTGATGATGAGCACTCAGCTCACACAGACCGTCGTTACGCTTCACTTGACGACTCAGTTATTCCAGATGCTGAAAACTTGAAAGTGACTTTGGAACGTGCCCTTCCTTTCTGGGAAGATAAAATCGCTCCAGCTCTTAAAGATGGTAAAAACGTATTCGTAGGAGCTCACGGTAACTCAATCCGTGCCCTTGTAAAACACATCAAAGGTTTGTCAGATGACGAAATCATGGACGTGGAAATCCCTAACTTCCCACCATTGGTATTCGAATTCGACGAAAAATTGAACGTAGTTTCTGAATACTACCTTGGAAAATAAAAAATTGTAAGTCTAGAATTAATTTCGGCTCTTTGTCAACTGTA
>NZ_VMMF01000032.1:354-15383 GCF_013277075.1 Streptococcus sp. 959 | reverse complement strand
CGGTAAGGCGACGCTGACGTGGTTTGAATTTGATTTTCGAAGAGTATAAGGCGGTCCTAGAACCACTTACGTACCTAAAGTAACCACTTGCTTTTTTGCTCTTGTTTTCTTATTTTGGCTTTGATATAGTAGAGTCAGAAAGGAGATGGAATGAAGTTACGAATCGAGATTGACAGCAATTTAGAGGAAACTGAAATTATCATCAAGGCAGCGACTTTGACAGATGAGATTGCGGATTTGCAGCGTCTCTTTCAAGAGTCCAAGTCTCCTAGGCTGATTTTTTATAAGGGAACAGGTGAATATTATCTGGACTTATCGGAAATTCTCTTCTTTGAGACGGAAGGTAGCAAGATTTATGCCCATACCCAGAAAGATGCCTACGAAGTTCGGCTCAAGCTTTATGAATTGGAGTCTATCCTGCCCCGTTATTTCAGTCGAGTATCCAAGTCGACCATTGCTAATATTCGGCAAATCTATTCGGTGGACAAGTCCTTTTCAGGAACGGGCACCATTTCCTTTTATCAGACCCACAAGGAGGTTCATGTGTCACGGCATTACCAATCCCTCCTAAAAGAAAATCTAAGAAACATGAGGTAAGAACATGAAAAAGAAAGCATTTGGTATTGTGTTGCTTATTTTTGCAGCTGTAATATTATTACAAGGAAATTTTGGAATCCCTTCTCTTGGAGGGCAAATTTGGCCCTTGATTGGCATTGCTTTTTTTGCCTACCAATCAGTTGGAGCTTTGTTGCGTCGCCACTTAACCTCAGCCTCTTTTACAGCTCTAGTAGCCCTCATGATTGCTAACCACTTTTATGATATTTTACCGATTCCAAATCAGTCTTTATTTTGGGCTAGTATTTTAATCGTAATGGGTGTCAGCGCACTCACTCATTCTAACAGAACTTGGAATGGAAAAAAATGGTGGTATGATGGTGAAAAGACCATTCTTACAGATAAGGAAGTCGCTTTTGGGACTGGGACTTTCTACAAGCAAGACCAAGAATTGGTAGAAGACCAAGTTGAAGTTGGTTTTGGGAATGCCAAGATATATTATGACAATGCAGAGATGTTAGGTGATAGTGCAACACTGAAAGTGGAAGTTGGTTTTGGCAATGCAGTTATCTATGTTCCTCAACATTGGAGAGTTGATTTAAAGGTGGAAACTTTCTGTGGTGTAGCCAAGGCAGATACTTCTCTAGCCCCAACCAGCAAAACCTTGATTATCCGTGGGGATGTGGCTTTTGGAAAGTTGGGAATTGTCTACGTTAAATAAAAAAATCTTCCAATTCCCTTGCAAAAATGAAGAAAGTGTGATAACATAGTACGGTATGTGGTGCTAGCACATCCGCTATATTAGATCTAATAGGAGGAAAACACAATGGCTAAAGTATGTTACTTTACAGGTCGTAAGACTGTATCAGGAAACAACCGTTCACACGCGATGAATCAAACAAAACGTGCCGTAAAACCAAACCTTCAAAAAGTTACTGTTCTTATCGATGGTAAACCTAAAAAAGTTTGGGCTTCAGCTCGTGCTTTGAAATCAGGTAAAGTTGAACGCGTTTAATAATAAAAGCAAAGGAGACCTTAGGGTCTTTTTTCTTTTATTGTGGGTATAAAATCATTTGAAAAACGGAGTAAATATCCGCTGATACAGTATTCTGCTTTTACACTTGGGCTGAAATATGATAAAATAGAGTATCAACTAGTTGAGGTAAAAAGGATGACTGTAAAAATTAATACAAAAGATGGTCAAATCGAACTAACAGATGAAGTGATTGCAACTGTCGTAGGCGGTGCAACAACTGAGATTTTTGGTGTGGTTGGTATGGCTAGTAAAAATGCCCTCAAAGATAATTTCCAAGCTCTGCTAGGTAAGGAAAATTATTCCAAAGGTGTCGTCGTAAAGGCGGCCGAAGATGGCAGTATTGCAGTTGATGTATATACCGTGTTGAGCTACGGAACAAAGATTAGCGAAGTGTCAAAAAACATTCAAGAGCGTGTTCGTTTTAGTTTGGAAAACCAACTTGGAATTACTGCTCAGACTGTAAATGTCTACATTCAAAATATCAAAGTTGTAGGAGAATAACCGTGTCAAAAATTACTACTAGCTTATTTCAAGAAATGGTGCAGGCTGCATCAACTCGCTTGAATAAGCAAGCTGAATATGTCAATTCATTAAACGTCTTTCCAGTTCCAGATGGAGATACTGGTACAAATATGGGAATGACCATTGAAAATGGTGCTAAGGAAGTTGCAGATAAGCCAGCTTCTACTGTTGGAGAGGTAGCGAGTATTCTTGCCAAAGGGCTTTTGATGGGCGCGCGTGGGAACTCAGGAGTTATTACGTCTCAGCTTTTCCGTGGATTTTCACAAGCAATCAAGGATAAAGACGAGTTAACAGGTCAAGACTTGGCCCTTGCCTTCCAATCAGGTGTGGAAGTTGCTTATAAAGCAGTTATGAAACCAGTTGAAGGAACGATTTTGACAGTTTCACGTGGAGCTGCTATCGGTGCTAAGAAAAAGGCTGAGCAAACAGATGATGCTGTTGAAGTAATGCGTGCAGCCTTGGAAGGTGCTAAAACAGCTCTTGCTAAAACGCCAGATATGCTTCCAGTCTTGAAGGAAGTTGGAGTTGTGGACTCAGGTGGTCAAGGACTGGTCTTCATCTACGAAGGGTTCCTTTCAGCCCTTACTGGTGAATATATTGCATCTGAGGACTTTGTAGCGACTCCTGCCAACATGAGTGAAATGATCAATGCGGAGCATCATAAGTCTGTAGCTGGTCACGTAGCGACTGAGGACATTACGTTTGGTTACTGTACTGAAATCATGGTAGCCCTTAAACAAGGTCCAACCTATGCTAAAGATTTTGACTACGACGAATTCCGTAACTACTTGAATGAACTTGGAGATTCTCTCCTCGTTGTCAACGATGATGAAATTGTCAAAGTCCATGTCCATACAGAAGATCCAGGACTTGTTATGCAAGAAGGTCTCAAATATGGTAGTTTGGTCAAGGTAAAAGTTGACAATATGCGTAACCAACACGAAGCACAGGTTGAAAAAGAAGCTGCTCAAGTTAGCAAGACAGCTGAAGAAAAAGAGTATGCTTTGATTGCTGTAGTGGCTGGTAAAGGTCTAGCAGATATCTTCCGTTCTCAAGGTGTGGATTATGTTATCGAAGGCGGTCAAACCATGAACCCTTCAACAGAAGACTTTATCAAGGCTGTTGAACAGGTCAACGCTCGTAATATTATCTTCCTGCCAAACAACAAGAATATCTTCATGGCGGCTCAATCTGCAGCAGAAGTTTTGGAACAACCAGCAGTAGTGGTAGAAGCTCGTACTCTTCCTCAAGGATTGACTAGTCTTCTTGCCTTTGATCCAAGCAAGTCAATCGAAGAAAACCAAGAGCGTATGACAGCTGCTCTTAGCGATGTCGTTAGCGGAAGCGTAACAACAGCTGTGCGTGATACAACGATTGATGGTTTAGAAATCCATGAAAACGATAATCTTGGTATGGTCGATGGGAAAATTCTCGTGTCAAACCCTGACATGCACCAAACCTTGACAGAAACCTTGAAACATATGTTGGATGAAGATAGTGAAATCGTAACATTCTATGTCGGTGAAGACGGAAGCGAAGAACTTGCTAATGAAATTGCTCAAGAAATCGCAGAAGAATTCGAAGACGTTGAAGTCGAGATTCACCAAGGCCAACAACCTGTTTACCCATACCTATTTAGTGTGGAATAAGATTAATGAAGGACTGAGAAATCAGTTCTTTTTTATTTTTTAGTAAATGAAATCGATATCTTTTTTAATAAAAACAAAAATAATATTCATAAATAAACGTTAAAATAGAAAATTCAGAAAATTTCTTCTTTTCTCTTGAAAAATCTTGAAAAAATGGTATGATAGTAACAAGTTATTTTTAAGAGAAGAGAAAGGGGAACAATGGAGAAAATCAGTTTAGAATCTCCTAAGACGGGGTCGGACCTAGTTTTGGAAACACTTCGTGATTTAGGAATTGATACCATCTTTGGTTATCCTGGTGGTGCTGTCTTGCCTTTTTATGATGCGATATATAATTTTAAAGGCATTCGCCACATTCTAGGACGCCATGAGCAAGGTTGTTTGCATGAAGCTGAAGGTTATGCCAAATCAACTGGAAAGTTGGGTGTTGCCGTCGTCACTAGTGGACCAGGAGCAACAAATGCCATTACAGGGATTGCGGATGCCATGAGCGATAGCGTTCCCCTTTTGGTCTTTACAGGTCAAGTGGCGCGAGCAGGGATTGGGAAGGATGCCTTTCAGGAGGCAGACATCGTGGGAATTACCATGCCAATCACTAAGTACAATTACCAAGTACGTGAGACAGCTGATATCCCTCGTATCATTACGGAAGCTGTCCATATCGCAACTACAGGCCGTCCAGGACCAGTTGTCATTGACCTACCAAAAGACGTATCTGCTTTAGAAACAGACTTCATCTATTCACCAGAAGTGAATCTACCAAGCTATCAGCCGACTCTTGAGCCGAATGATATGCAAATCAAGAAAATCTTGAAGCAATTATCCAAGGCTAAAAAACCAGTCTTGCTGGCTGGTGGTGGAATTAGTTATGCTGAAGCTGCTGCAGAATTAAATGAATTTGCAGAACGCTATCAGATTCCAGTGGTAACCAGTCTTTTGGGACAAGGCACGATTGCAACGACTCATCCACTCTTCCTTGGAATGGGAGGCATGCACGGTTCTTTCGCAGCTAATATTGCCATGACGGAAGCAGACTTTATGATTAGTATCGGTTGCCGTTTCGATGACCGCTTGACAGGAAATCCTAAGACCTTTGCTAAGAATGCCAAGGTTGCTCACATTGATATTGATCCAGCTGAGATTGGTAAGATTATCAGTGCAGATATTCCTGTAGTTGGAGATGCTAAGAAGGCCTTACAAATGTTGTTGGCGGAACCAACAGTTCATAACAATACTGAAAAATGGATTGAAAAAGTCACAAAAGACAAGAACCGTGTTCGTTCTTATGACAAGAAAGAGCGTGTGGTCCAACCGCAAGCCGTTATTGAACGAATTGGTGAACTGACGAATGGAGATGCCATTGTGGTAACAGACGTTGGTCAACACCAAATGTGGACAGCCCAGTATTATCCATACCAAAATGAACGTCAGTTAGTGACTTCAGGCGGTTTGGGAACCATGGGATTCGGAATTCCAGCAGCAATCGGTGCTAAAATTGCTAACCCAGATAAGGAAGTGGTCTTGTTCGTTGGAGATGGTGGTTTTCAAATGACCAATCAGGAATTGGCTATTTTGAACATTTACAAGGTACCAATCAAGGTGGTTATGCTGAATAACCACTCGCTTGGAATGGTTCGTCAGTGGCAGGAATCCTTCTATGAAGGTAGAACGTCAGAGTCAGTCTTTGATACCCTTCCTGATTTCCAATTGATGGCACAAGCTTATGGCATTAAAAACTATAAGTTTGACAATCCTGAGACCTTGGCTCAAGACCTTGAAGTCATCACTGAGGATGTTCCTATGCTAATCGAGGTAGATATTTCTCGTAAGGAACAGGTGTTACCAATGGTACCAGCTGGTAAGAGTAATCATGAGATGTTGGGGGTGAAGTTCCATGCGTAGAATGTTAACAGCAAAACTACAAAATCGTTCAGGAGTCCTCAACCGCTTTACTGGCGTTCTGTCTCGTCGTCAGGTTAATATCGAAAGCATCTCTGTTGGAGCAACAGAAGATCCGAATGTATCGCGCATCACCATTATTATTGATGTAGCTTCACATGATGAAGTGGAGCAAATTATCAAACAGCTCAATCGTCAGATTGATGTGATTCGCATTCGAGATATTACAGACAAGCCTCATTTGGAGCGCGAGGTGATTTTGGTTAAGATGTCAGCGCCAGCGGAGAAGCGAGCTGAGATTTTAGCGATTATTCAACCTTTCCGTGCAACGGTGGTGGATGTAGCGCCAAGCACGATTACCATTCAGATGACAGGAAATGCAGAAAAGAGCGAGGCCCTGTTGCGAGTCATTCGACCATACGGTATTCGTAATATTGCTAGAACGGGTGCAACTGGATTTACCCGAGATTAACAATCCAACTTAAATTTGTTAAACCAGCCTAAAAGGCAATAAATAATAGAAAAGAGAGAAAACTATGGCAGTTCAAATGGAATATGAAAAAGATGTTAAAGTAGCAGCGCTTGATGGTAAAAAAATTGCCGTTATCGGTTATGGCTCACAAGGACATGCGCATGCTCAAAACTTGCGTGACTCAGGTCGTGATGTCATTATCGGTGTACGTCCAGGTAAATCTTTTGACAAAGCAAAAGAAGATGGATTTGACACTTATACAGTAGCAGAAGCTACTAAATTGGCTGACGTTATCATGATTTTGGCACCAGATGAAATCCAACAAGAACTTTATGAAGCAGAAATCGCTCCAAACTTGGAAGCTGGAAACGCAGTTGGATTTGCCCATGGTTTCAACATCCACTTTGAATTTATCAAAGTTCCTGCCGATGTAGATGTCTTCATGTGTGCTCCTAAAGGACCAGGACACTTGGTACGTCGTACTTACGAAGAAGGATTTGGTGTACCAGCTCTTTACGCAGTATACCAAGATGCAACAGGAAATGCTAAAAATATTGCTATGGACTGGTGTAAAGGTGTTGGGGCAGCTCGTGTAGGTCTTCTTGAAACAACTTACAAAGAAGAAACTGAAGAAGATTTGTTTGGTGAACAAGCTGTACTTTGTGGTGGTTTAACTGCCCTTATCGAAGCAGGTTTCGAAGTCTTGACAGAAGCAGGTTACGCTCCAGAATTGGCTTACTTTGAAGTTCTTCACGAAATGAAATTGATCGTTGACTTGATCTATGAAGGTGGATTCAAAAAAATGCGTCAATCTATTTCAAACACTGCTGAATACGGTGACTATGTATCAGGTCCACGTGTAATCACTGAGCAAGTTAAAGAAAACATGAAAGCTGTCTTGGCAGACATCCAAAATGGTAAATTTGCAAATGACTTTGTAAATGACTATAAAGCTGGACGTCCAAAATTGACTGCTTACCGTGAACAAGCAGCTAACCTTGAAATTGAAAAAGTTGGTGCAGAATTGCGTAAAGCAATGCCATTCGTTGGTAAAAACGACGACGATGCATTCAAAATCTATAACTAATTTATAGAAATTAAGGTGAAGGCGAGTTGGGGGGACCTAACTCGCTTTTATAATCAATTCATCTTTCTTTTTAGAGGATGGATTGTGATAGTATGAATAGTCTAGGAGAAAAAGATGTTAAGTTCAAAAGATATCATCAAGGCTCACAAGGTCTTGAACGGTGTGGTTGTGAATACCCCATTGGATTATGACCATTATTTATCGGAGAAGTATGGTGCTAAGATTTATTTGAAAAAGGAAAATGCCCAACGTGTCCGCTCTTTTAAAATTCGTGGTGCCTATTATGCCATTTCTCAGCTCAGCAAGGAAGAGCGTGAGCGTGGGGTAGTCTGTGCTTCTGCGGGAAATCATGCGCAGGGAGTAGCCTATACTTGTAATGAAATGAAAATCCCTGCTACTATCTTTATGCCCATTACTACTCCGCAACAAAAGATTGGGCAGGTTCGCTTTTTTGGTGGGGACTTCGTAACCATTAAACTAGTTGGAGATACCTTTGATGCCTCAGCTAAGGCAGCTCAAGAATTTACAGTCTCTGAAAATCGTACCTTTATTGATCCCTTTGATGATGCTCATGTCCAGGCAGGTCAAGGAACCGTTGCTTATGAGATTTTAGAAGAAGCTCGAAAAGAATCGATTGATTTTGATGCTGTCTTGGTTCCTGTTGGTGGTGGCGGTCTCATTGCTGGGGTTTCTACCTATATCAAGGAAATAAGTCCAGAGATCGAGGTTATCGGAGTAGAAGCGAATGGAGCACGTTCCATGAAGGCTGCCTTTGAAGCTGGTGGACCTGTTAAGCTCAAGGAAATTGACAAATTTGCAGATGGGATTGCCGTACAAAAGGTAGGTCAGTTGACTTATGAGGCAACTCGTCAACATGTTCAAACTTTGGTAGGTGTCGATGAGGGATTGATTTCTGAAACTTTGATTGACCTCTACTCTAAGCAAGGGATTGTTGCAGAACCTGCTGGAGCAGCTAGTATTGCCTCTTTAGAAGTTTTAGCTGAATATATCAAGGGGAAAACTATTTGTTGTATCATTTCTGGAGGAAATAATGATATCAACCGTATGCCAGAAATGGAAGAACGTGCCTTGATTTATGATGGGATCAAGCATTACTTTGTGGTTAATTTTCCACAGCGTCCAGGAGCATTACGTGAATTTGTAAATGATATCTTGGGGCCAAACGATGATATCACACGTTTTGAGTATATCAAACGAGCTAGTAAGGGGACAGGACCTGTATTGATCGGGATCGCTTTAGCAGATAAGCATGATTATGCAGGATTGATTCGTCGGATGGAAGGTTTTGATCCAGCTTATATTAATTTAAATGGTAATGAAACGCTCTATAATATGCTTGTCTGAGGATTAATAAAAAAATATCATATTATTTGCACAACTGATGTATAGGTGCTATAATGAGGGTGAAGAAAGGGGGCGATTCCTATGGACTTAGGAAAACTATCGTACTACTTCTACTATAACTCACTATAGTACCTATTATTTTTTATTTCAGTTTATAATAATAAAGAAGAATGACTTGTTATACATAGGGCTATTTTTTAGAATACCATATTTTATATATATAATTTTAAGTTTGATTAAATATAATAGGAATTAGAAAAAATAATCAATGCTTATAAGGTAGATTTGGTGAGTTGATTGAATATAGTATATGATAGCAGTAATATGAGGCGAGTAGAACATTTGGAATACTAGGAAGTGTTATTCTAAATGCTGATTGTAATAGCGGTGTGTTATAAGAATATGCAAAATTTGATGAGATAAGTCAATTGTACCGGTTAAAAAAGTTAAATAGTAACAGGAAGGGAACCAAAGGAAATAGAAAGGATAAAATAGATATGAGATAGTCAGAAAAGGAAGATTCTCTTTGACAAACTTATAGATTAAAATGAAGATATAGAATATGACTCCTGTTTATCCTATTGAGAAACTGGTATTTTTTCTTGATGAATATTTTTGCGAATTATAAGTTTAATAATTCAATTATTTTTAGGGTGCGTACTAATGGGTTATAGCAACTAAAAACCTATATATTATCGGCTTTAAAAAAGAAGTAAGAAAAAACTAAATCATTTGTTTTATTGAATATATGTTTTTTTATTGACAAAAGACATAAAAACGTATAGAATAATATATCGTAAAGAAGAAAATAGGAGAAGAACATGGCTAAGTCAAACTTTGAAAAAGTAGAATCAGTTGTTGGCTGGGTTCGTGATAAGAAAATCACAGGCTACCGTATCTCTAAGGAAACGAATGCGCGTGAGATGTCTATCATTGCTCTAGCGCAGGGTCGTGCGAAAGTAAAAAATATTTCATTTGAAACAGCTCTAGGTTTAATTGATTTCTATGACAAAAATCATGAAAAATTTGAAGATTAATCTTTGGATGACGGCGGATTCTTAAATAGGGTCTGCCTTTTCATTTTGACCAAACAAAAAGACTGCACGGTTGGTGCGGCCTTTTCTTTTTATTTGAGATAGCGTTGAAGGAATTCTTTTGTACGGTCTTCTTTAGGATTGGTGAAGAGATCTTCTGGTTTGCCTTCTTCAGCGATTACTCCCTTATCCATAAAGATCACACGGTGGGAGACATCACGGGCGAATTCCATTTCGTGGGTTACGACAATCATAGTCAAGCCTTCTTGGGCAAGTTCCTGCATGATTTTAAGTACTTCTCCAACCATTTCTGGATCGAGAGCTGATGTTGGTTCATCAAAGAGAATAGCATCAGGATTCATTGAAAGGGCACGAGCAATGGCCACACGTTGTTTTTGACCACCTGAGAGTTGTTTTGGTTTCGCTTGCCAGTAGTGTTCCCCCATACCGACCTTTTCTAGGTTTTCTTTGGCAATCTTTTCAGCTTCTGTACGTTCACGTTTAAGGACAGTTGTCTGAGCGACGATTGTATTTTCAAGAACGTTGAGATTTTCAAAGAGATTAAAGGATTGGAACACCATTCCCAACTTTTCACGGTATTGTGTGAGGTCATAACCTTTTTCGAGGACGTTTTGCCCATGATAAAGGATTTGTCCATCAGTTGGCGTTTCAAGTAGGTTAATGGAGCGGAGGAAGGTCGATTTTCCGCTTCCAGAGCTTCCGATGATAGAGATAACTTCTCCCTTGTGGACAGTGAGAGAAATGTCTTTTAGCACTTCGTTTTGTCCATAGGATTTTTTGAGGTGTTTAATTTCAAGGATTGCTTGTGTCATTATTTCAAATCCTCCGTTTGCATTTGATTAGCACCTGTAGTATAGGTATCCATATCCATTCGGCGTTCGATGAAGCGTAGGATACGTGTTACGGTAAAGGTGAGGACAAAGTAAATCACGGCGATGATTGTAAATGTCTGGAAGTATTGATAGGTTTGAGTTGCCACGGTATTTCCTGAGAAATAAAGTTCAACAACAGAGATAACGTTCAATACAGATGTATCTTTGATATTGATGACAAACTCATTACCAGTTGCTGGTAGGATATTGCGGACAACCTGAGGTAGCACAATCTTACGCATGGTTTGGTTATGGGTCATACCAAGAGCAGTCGCTGCTTCAAATTGTCCCTTATCAACTGCTAGGATACCACCACGGACGATTTCAGTCATGTAGGCACCAGTGTTGATTGAAACGATGAAGATAGCGGCCAGTGTACGGTCAAGGTTGATACCGAAAGCTTGGGCAGTTCCATAGTAGATAACCATCGATTGAACGATCATTGGAGTACCACGGAAAATTTCAATGTAGACATTGAGGATCCAGCCGATTAGTTTTTGTAATCCATAAATGGCTTTATTCTCAGAGAGAGGAGCAGTACGGAAAACACCAATGGCAAGACCGATAATGAGACCTATGATGGTTCCGACGATAGAGATTAAAAGAGTGACACCAGCACCACGCAAGAGTTGTTGCCAGTTCTCAGAAAGAATTTTAGCGACTTGGCTAAAGAAACTACTGCTAGTCTCCTCAGTTGTTGTTGCTTCGGCAGGTTGTTCCTTGATCATACGATCCATCAAGGCAACTTGGTCGTCTTTTGAAATGGTTTCAATGCTGGCATTGATTTGGCTAATACGATTATCATCTTTACGAAGCCCGATCGCGATAGCCGTATCTTCTTCTCCAGTTTTGAAACCTGGTTCCACTTGGACCATCTTGAACTTAGAGTTAGCAGCTTCAGCAGTCAGTGCTTCAGGGCGTTCAGAAACATAAGCATCGATAACACCAGCCTCAAGTGCTTGGCGCATTTGAGCGAAGTCTCCCATGGCAGTTTCTTTTTTAGCGCCTGAGATTTGTGAAATCAAGTCATAAAGGTAAACACCTTGTTGAGAAGTGATTTTCGCACCAGTAAAGTCATCCAAAGACTTAGCATTTGCGTAGGCAGAATCTTTTTTGACAAGCAAAACTGGTTCGCTAGTGTAGTAACTGCTTGAAAAGGCGATTTCTTGTTTGCGTTCGGCAGTAGGACTCATACCTGCGATAATCATGTCAATTTTACCAGAAGTAAGGGCAGGGACTAGACCTTCCCACTTGGTTTTAACAACCAAAGGCTCTTTGCCTAAGTCCTTAGCAATTTTCTTGGCAATTTGGACATCGTATCCATTGGCGTACTGGTTGGTTCCATCGATTTTGACAGCTCCATTGCTATCATCATCCTGAGTCCAGTTAAAGGGAGCATATGCTGCTTCCATCCCGATGCGTAAATATTCATCAGCTTGAGCAACATTGACAAGTCCTAGCATCAGCAAGAGACTTGTGAAAATAGATAAGTATATTTTTCTCATGATTTCTCCTATTTCTAATCTATTAAAAAATAACTGTCTCCTATTTTATCGAAAAAAACTCTATTTTTCAATACAGGTAAGCCCTTACTTGAGAAAAAATGATATAATGATAGCAAAGATAAAAAGGGGGCTTGTTTGATGAAAAAAACTTTTTTCTTACTAGTGTTAGGCTTGTTTTGCCTTCTGCCACTTTCTGTTTTTGCCATTGATTTTAAGATAAACTCTTATCAAGGTGATTTGTATATTCATGCAGACAATACGGCAGAATTTAGACAAAAGATAGTTTACCAATTTGAGGAGGACTTTAAGGGCCAAATCGTGGGACTTGGACGTGCTGGCAAGATGCCTAGAGGATTTGATATAGACCCTCATCCAAAGGTTCAGGCCTCGAAAAATGGTGCAGAACTAGCAGACGTTACTAGCGAAGTGATAGAAGGAACAGATGGTTATACTGTCAAAGTCTATAATCCAGGTCAGGAGGGTGACACAGTTGAAGTTGACCTTGTCTGGAACTTAAAGAACTTGCTTTTTCTTTATGATGATATCGCTGAATTAAATTGGCAACCTCTGACAGATAGTTCAGGGGCTATTGGAAAGTTTGAATTTCGTGTAAGGGGAGACAAGGGGGCTGAAAAACTCTACTTCCATACAGGGAAACTCTTTAAAGAAGGAACGATTGAAAAGAGTAACTTTGATTATACTATTCGTTTAGACAATCTTCCTCCTAAGCGTGGAGTTGAATTGCATGCCTACTGGCCTCGAAGTGCTTTTGCTAGCGCTAGGAATCAGGGCTTGAAAGGGAATCGTTTAGAGGAGTTTAATAAGATAGAAGACTCGATTGTTAGAGAAAAAGATCAGAGTAAACAACTCGTCACTTGGGTCTTTCCTTCGATACTTTCCATCTCTTTGTTATTGAGTGCTTTCTTCTATTTTATCTATAGAAGAAAGACCACTCCTTCAGTCAAATATGCCAAAAATCATCGTCTCTATGAGCCACCAATGGAATTAGAGCCTATGGTTTTATCAGAGGCTGTCTACTCGACCTCCTTGGAGGAAGTGAGTCCCTTAGTCAAGGGGGCTGGCAAATTCACCTTTGATCAACTCATTCAAGCTACTTTGTTAGATGTGATAGACCGTGGGAATGTCTCTATCATTTCAGAAGGAGATGCAGTTGGCTTGAGGCTGGTAAGAGAAGATGGTTTGTCAAGCTTTGAGATAGACTGTCTAAATCTGGCTTTTTCAGGCAAAAAAGAAGAAACTCTTTCCAATTTGTTTGCAGATTATAAGGTATCTGATAGTCTTTATCGTAGAGCAAAAGTCTCTGATGAAAAACGGATTCAAGCAAAGGGGCGTCAGCTCAAATCGTCTTTTGAAGAAGTATTGAACGAGATGCAAGAAGGAGTGAGAAATCGAGTTTCCTTCTGGGGCCTCCCAGATTATTATCGTTCCTTGACTGGTGGAGAAAAGGCCTTGCAGGTGGGTATGGGTATTTCCACTATCTTGCCCTTATTTATCGGATTTGGTTTGTTCTTGTACAGTTTAGATGTTCATGGCTATCTTTACCTCCCCTTGCCAATACTTGGTTTTCTAGGTTTGGTTTTGGCTGTTTTCTATTATTGGAAACTTCGACTAGATAATCGTGATGGTGTTCTAAATGAAGCGGGAGCTGAGGTCTACTATCTCTGGACCAGTTTTGAAAATATGTTGCGTGAGATTGCACGACTGGATCAGGCTGAATTGGAAAGTATTGTGGTCTGGAATCGCCTCTTGGTCTATGCAACCTTATTTGGCTATGCGGATAAGGTTAGTCATTTGATGAAGGTTCATCATATCCAAGTGGAAAATCCAGATATCAATCTCTATGTAGCTTATGGCTGGCACAGTATGTTTTATCATTCAAGCGCGCAAATGAGCCATTATGCCAGTGTCGCAAATACAGCAAGTACCTACTCGGTATCTTCTGGAAGCGGAAGTTCTGGCGGTGGCTTCTCTGGAGGCGGAGGCGGTGGCAGTATCGGAGCCTTTTAAAGAGAGCTGTCATAGGCTGAAAAATATGCTATAATGGAAGATAGAAAAAAAGGAGTAATCTATGTATCTTATTGAAATTTTAAAATCTATCTTCTTCGGGATTGTTGAAGGAATTACAGAATGGTTGCCGATTTCCAGTACAGGTCACTTGATTTTAGCAGAGGAATTTATCCAATATCAAAATCAAAATGAAGCCTTTGTGTCCATGTTTAATGTTGTAATTCAGCTTGGAGCGATTTTGGCGGTCATGGTTATTTACTTTAACAAGCTCAATCCTTTCAAACCGACTAAGGACAAGCAGGAAGTTCGTAAGACTTGGAGACTGTGGTTGAAGGTCTTAGTTGCTACTTTGCCTTTACTTGCCGTCTTTAAGTTTGATGATTGGTTTGATACCCACTTCCATAATATGGTTTCAGTTGCTCTTATGTTGATTATCTATGGGATTGCCTTTATCTATTTGGAAAAGCGCAATAAAGCGCGTGCTATCGAGCCAAGTGTGACAGAGTTGGACAAGCTTCCTTATACGACAGCTTTCTATATCGGACTCTTCCAAGTTCTTGCCCTTTTGCCAGGAACTAGCCGTTCTGGGGCCACAATCGTCGGTGGTTTATTGAATGGAACCAGTCGTTCTGTTGTGACAGAATTTACCTTCTATCTTGGAATTCCTGTTATGTTTGGAGCTAGTGCCTTAAAGATTTTCAAATTTGTGAAAGCAGGACAACTCTTGAGCTTTGGGCAATTGTTCTTGCTCTTGGTTGCGATGGGAGTCGCCTTTGCAGTCAGCATGGTCGCTATTCGTTTCTTGACCAGTTATGTGAAAAAACACGACTTTACTCTTTTTGGTAAATACCGCATCGTGCTTGGTGGTGTCTTGCTACTTTACAGCTTTGTTCGTTTATTTGTATAAGAAAAACCTTGAAGGGTCAGCTCTTCAAGGTTTTATACTCCATGAAAATTAAAAAGCAAACTAGGAAGCTAGCCGCA
>NZ_VMMF01000032.1:0-325 GCF_013277075.1 Streptococcus sp. 959 | reverse complement strand
TTTTCGAAGAGTATTAAAATCCAGTCACGGTAATCCCCAACAGGCGGACACCTCTTTCTTTCTCGTTTAATTCTTCATAGAGTTGCAGGGCTATTTGGCTTATCTGGCTAGCATCCTGTGTTTTTTGAATCAGACTTTTTCGTTTAGTAAGAGTTGAAAAGTCCTCGTAGCGGATTTTTAAAATGACAATTTTTCCAGCTTTTTCTTGTTGACTGAGATTGAGAGCGACTCTTTCTGATAGAAGAGTCAGCTCTTTTTTGATATCTTCCTCGGCACGGAGAATCTTTCCATAGGTTTTTTCCTTGCCGATTGATTTACGGATGCG
>NZ_VMMF01000031.1:0-37402 GCF_013277075.1 Streptococcus sp. 959 | reverse complement strand
TTGTTGATGCTGACTCAGAACGATATTTCTTGTCTGAAACAGTTTCATCTTGGCTATAGACAGTTGGTGGATATGGCTGGCTACCCGATGCTACTTTAGCATTATCTTTATAATAAACTGTTGCAACACCACTGTCACTTACATCAATGCTAGAAATTCGATCACGACCGTTCGGAGTCACTTTATCATGAGCTTTTCTGATTTCTTCGCGAACTTTTTCCTTATCAGATTCCGATAAATGATTTTTATCCTTAACTTCGGTCACATCAATCGTAGGCTTCTTAAACAAGTTTTGCAACTGATCTTGTTGAATCCGAATTTCTCCTACGTCAACAGAGTTACCACTCGGATCTGTAGCATTGAGCCAACGACCCCAAGTGTTTCCTGATCTCCACGTAAGATCTTTATTAGCAACCGCATTAATAGTAAAGGTAGTCTGGTCATCATTGGTCAAGGTATTGATAATATTTGTGATAGGACCAGTTCCCCACTCAGGTCTGTTTTCGAAGAAGTCCGTCAAGTCTTTTCTATTACCAGAGACCTTCAGTGTGACTAATTTACCACTATTATCTTTACCCGTATAAGTAATCTGGATATTGTCCCCAGCATAGAACAAGTAACGACCATTGCCATCTCTCTTAGGCTCTTGACCATTTACTTTGACTGTGTAAGTAATTGTTGGTTTCACACGTTCAGGAGTAATTGTACTAGTCGTTACCTCTGAATTGAGACCAGCAACTGTAGATTTAGCAGTCACATCCCCCGTTGGAAGAAGTCCATTGTTGCCGTCGTAAGCTTTTTGCAACTCAGTAGGTTCAAAAGTAACGCTCGTTTCATTGTCTTTGACAGTTTTTGTAAATGTGTGACCTGCTAAAGTCAAGGTTACAAGAGCTCCAGGTGTGACATTAGTCACAACAATCGAACGATTTGGCAAACCACCCGTTTCATTAGTAGAATCAACTGAGATAGCTGGCGCTTGTGGGTTAACCTTAATGGTTACATCTACCGTTCTACTATTAGCATCTCCATTGTATGATCCTTGTGGTAGAGTGACTTTCACTTTTCGCGTGTAAACTCCTGCATTTGCAACCATAGCATCATCAGGAGTCTGAACCCAACTGAAGGTAGTTCCTGTTGGGAAGGATACACTTGTATTCGAATTTTTAAGTGCCTCTCCTGGCTTCGCAATAATATCCGCCAATGGAGCCTTATTCCCCACAGATGTAACATACTCCTGTTTAGCTACAGGATCAACAACTGTATAATCAAAGCTTGTCTCACTTGTCAAGGCTGGATTGCTAGAAGATACTGTACCAAAACGACCGTTAGGATAAGAAGCAATTACTGTATAGGTTGTACTGTGACTTTTAGCTTCTGATCCCGTAGTATGCCAAATTCCTCCAAATTGTTGTTTCCCAACAGGGGTCGTAATTTCGTTACCTTGATTATTTATTTTATACTTATAAGACCAAGTTGCTACATCTTTTAATCCTGGTTCATCTAGGTTTGTATACTGTCCAATAGTACCACCGATATTATTAGCCCAATCTCCCCCAGTAACTTTATCATTACCTTGATCTGACTTAAAGGCATAGAACTTACCTGTCACACCATTGTGAGTTTTGGTCTCAACTTTCGGATAAACAGTATATTTGTAAGAAATATCTTTAGATACACCTTTAGAATCCGTAACCGTCAAGGTCGCTGTTTTATCACCAGGAGTTGATAAATCTAGAGTTCCTTGTTTCCAAACCACCCTTGTATTTGAAGGTAACTCTGTACCATCAGCTGAGCGGACAAAATCACGAGCCGTTAATGTAGCAGAATTCTCTCCTGCAATAGCGTAAAAACGATCTGACTTAGTTTGATAATTTTGTTCTAGTTTAGGAGTAACTGTTCTGGACGTTCCATCTTTATAGGTAATCAATACACTTCCATCATTCTGTTGAGTGTATGTACTGATACGATGTTTATCCTTTGGATAGGCATTTTCAACAGCTGCTTTGATTGCACTCTTATCTGCAGGAGTTAAATTACTAATATCTCGAACTGTTATTGGGGGAATCTTCACTTCTCCCAATCTATCTTTCAACTCACCCTGTTTAAGAACAAAGGTAGTTCCGTCTGATCGGAGATTTGAAAAATCATCTGCAGTTATAGAGCGTGTAATTCTATTACCAGAATCATATCTCAAATTAGCATTAATAGTTCCTGTAACAGTAGTCGTAGCAGGTTGATTGGTAGTAGCTGTAGTCTTAGTCGTTACTTTATTGATAACAGTTGTTCCCCATGTATCATTATGGAAAAGATTGTTAATTGCAGGAGTTCCTGGTCCTCCATTACGAACTTCTGTGTTTTTGATAACACCACTATTATCTTTGAACTTAGCTGTAAACTCTAATGAATCTCCAGAATAGAAAGTATATACAGGAATGCCATTTTCCATTGATTTAGGGACGGCAGACCATGTATTATCAGCATTTTTTACTTTTACTACTGTGTCAACAACTTGTGGCTTTTCTTCTTCAGCTGTAATAGTAACTGTTCTTAAATCTGATTCCAAAGTTTCATTTGAATTCGTTACAGGATTAGTAAATGCCTTACTCTGTTTAACTGTTACGTTTCCTGTTGGAAGCAAGCCATTACTGTCTGCTAATTCATTTGCAGCAAACGTCACTCTTCCATTTTGATCTGCTGTTTTAGATGGAAGTTGTTTGCCATTGATTGTTAAGGTTACTGATGCACCTGGTAACGCGTCTGTAACGGTAATTCCTTTATTTGGAAGACCGCCTGTGTTCGTTACCTGATCTGCTGAAATTTGTGGTGGGTTCGGTCTAACTTTGATAGTTACAGGAACATTTGTACTGTTGCCTGCTTTATCTGCAGAACCTTGTGGTAAAGTAACTTTAACTTCTTTCTTATAGATACCTGGAGCTGAAGCATCAGGTCTGGATACCCACTCATAAGTTGTCCCATTTGGAATCACAACTCTAGAATCAGAATTTTTAAGTGCATTACCAGGATTTGAAATAATGTCATTTAGCGGAGCTGTATTTCCAACTGTTGTAACATGCTCTTGTTTAGCTACTGGATCCACTACTGTATAAGTAAAGCTTGTCTCACTTGTCAAAGCACGATCTTGTGCAGACGGAGTTCCAAAGCGTCCTGTTGGATAAGTTGCTTTTGCAGTATAGGTTGTACGGTGTGTCGTAGCTGCAGAGTCAGTTGTATGCCAGACATCACTAAATTTAGGTGACCCAGTTCGATTATTTAGTGGTGCACTTGCATTATTATTCAGACGATATTCATAAGCAAATGTAGTCCCCGAAGGAAGAGATGGACTATTGATATAAAGATATGAATCTCCACCTATATTATTAGCATAGCTACTGCCAACAGTTCGATCACCTGAAGCTGCTTTAAAGGCATAAAACTGACCAGTAACTCCATTCTTGGTTTTAGTCTCTATCTTTTGATAGACTCTGTAATTATATGTTAAATCCGTAGTAGTATTATCTGGATGAGTTACCGTTAAGATTGCAGTTCTAGGGTTCTCTCTGTCCCCCATCGCTGTCATTGTAGGAGCTTGCCCTTGTTTCCATGCAAATCTTGTCCCACTAGGGAAGTCAGAAGCTCCGCCAACTGGACGCACAAGACTTCTTGGATTTATATTAGATAAAGGCTCGTCGCTAACTGCATAAAAGTGCTCAGTTGTTTTCTCTACACCATACTTAACATTGTTTGTGACTGTATCCGATGTTCTATCACGATAAGTAATGGTGATATCTCCATTATTAGCTAGACTGATTGAACCCTCTTCAGCTCCTTTTTTATAGTCAGTTGAGCCTACACCTGATCCTGTACCTGAAAGAAGACTAGCATTAGCCGCCTTAAAGTTAGCCAAGACTTGTTCTCTTTCTTTTGGGCTTAGATTTGCTTTGTCATTAACTACGACTTTAGTACCTTTCGCAGGGTCTTGTCGCTCATTAAATCCCCTGATATTAAGAGTCATCTCTGCCGTAGCTTTTTGACCGTCGGTATCTGTTACAACATATTCAATAATGTGCGCACCAGGTTTATACGGTTCCCAAGCCCCGTCTGCACGACCAGGATTTCCTATTCCGTTGTTTCGACCAATTGTCCCAACAATTCTTACATTATATGATGTCTGGTATCCTGTAATTTTACCATATTTATCATATGCTCCAAGATCACCATAACCATTTCTGCTAGTAGCTGGATAATTAGGAGCAGCTAAGCCAGTGATAATTGTATTCTTAGGTCCTGGATCTAATCTTACCATGCCCTTATCATCACTCATTGGCATGTTGATTTCGGAGATAGAGTCGTCATTAAAATAGGTAACAGCGTTAGGCAAACTAATCTTAGGTAGCTGAGATGCCGCACGGCTCTGACCAGCTGCACTTCTAGACTGACCTGTCCCACTAGTTGGAACAGTTGAATTGATTGAATCGCTATAATTCCCAGAAGTATTCGCACTTGTAAACGGTTGACTGCTTGTAGCCACTCTTGCGTTCAAGCTAGCAGCTTTCGACTGCTTATTTACAGTGGCATGAACCTCAAGCGTTGCTTCTAGGTTTCTTTGTTTATCATGGCGGATATCATAGACATACTCATTTCTTGAACCACCACGTTTCTCCATCTCTTGTCCATTAAAGGTCACACGATTAATCGTCGTATTGGAATCTACATCCGCAATCAGCCCTACATGATGCAAGGCATTGTTAGCATGCATATTAATACGCCAAACAACTTCATGAGTATTTGGATTATAATTAGTAGACGCAATTGAGGCTGTCGTACCATGGCTAGAGAATGTTGCTCTAGGAGAAGCACCCCTCTCTATCGCTTGTCCATTACGGCCATCACGTTGACCTGAAGTGGCACGTAAAACTGCATTGGCAATAGAATTACGAGCTGAAGTTGCCGTTTTGACAACACTACCAAGATCAGCAGTTGGATCCTTTAAAGCTGACTCAATCTCAGTAATGGCAGTTTCCACCTTAAGGATGGCTGCACTCGTATCTGGAAGATCTGCCGCCTTAGCTAAATACTCACCCATTTCAGCTGAAATTTTAGCCAGCTTTTTACGATCTTCTTCATTTTTCTTTGTAGATACTTCTACCGATGACAAGGCACCAGCAGTCACTCCTGCCAAACTTGTTAATTCGGAAGTTTTCTCTATCAAACCTGTTGCTGACTTAGCAGAGTCCAAGACAGGTGCAGACAAATTAGAGTTTGGCAAGCCTTGACTAACTACTTGATTTTCAGCTGAAGTAGATTCGGATTGTCCAGCAGTTTCAACACTAGCAGCGCTAGTCGCAACCGAACTGTCCTCTGAATGAACCATCAACTGACTAGAACTTACAGAAGTGCTTGCTGATACACTTGCAGAAGTACTTGTCGACGCACTAACAGAAGCAGAAGTACTTGCTGACATACTTGCAGAAGTGCTAGCGCTCACTGATTGGCTAGCAGAAGTCGATTCTGAACTAGACACACTCTCGCTTTCTGAGTGTGACAAACTTGCCGATTCTTCTGGATTTGCTTTCGAAACAGATCCAAGAACGACTGAGTCATTTGTAGCTAAAACATCCGATGACTCCAATGTCTTTTCAAGAGCAACCGCATCATTGGCATGAACAGTAGTTTGTGTTGCCACTGCTCCGCCTAATACAGCTCCTGTAGCTGCAAGTCCCCTTATAATATCGAGGCCTGTAATCGTATTGTTTGTTTGGTTCTCAACCACTTCGGTCATAACTTGAGTAGTGTCGACACTACCACGGAAAACCTTAAACAAACCAAATAAAGAAGTGGAAGCCCGTAGCCAATGCTTACCGGATTTCACTAACTTATAGCGGGTCACACGATCAGTTTCACGATATTGACCCTCTTGACGTCTGAAAAACATGTTATCTCCTTTTCTAAACTTAGGTTAAGGGTACAATTCACCCAATTATAAGTTAATCTTTAATATTATAAAAAAAATTGATTTAAAAAGCAATAGAATTAAAAAAAAATAATACTATATAATAACGTTTTATGTTTAAAACAAATCTTTTTATAGACAGAGCAAACGCATATTTAATATATATATATATATATATATATATTGCACTGTTTTTTGTATACTTCTAATTTATTTTACTTTAAATAAAAATATAAATTTTTCTATATTCAAACATTCTATTTCATTAATCAATCATACTATTGCCGAATCACAGCGCTAGCTAGAGTTCACTGTTAAATTTCAATACATATAATTTCACTAGGATATTACGTGAGTAGATTGGCAAGAAAACATGTGTCCTCTCAAGTTTTTTTAATACCTAATACTCTTCGAAAATCTCTTCAAACCACGTCAGCTTCACCTTGCCATCCTCAAATACTGTCTGTGGCTAGTTTGCTCTTTGATTTTCATTGAGTATAAATGATACATCCTATTCCAAACTTAATTTGTTGATTAGTCTCCTTAGTTACTGAAATTCTTATCTTATAAAAAGAACTTTGCTGAACTACCACTGAAAGTTGAGAAGAACATTATTTTACCAAGTTTTAGTAAGAAAAACAGCCACTCTAACTATCTAAAATTCCGATGAAAAAGCCCACGAACAATAACATTCATGGACTTATTCTAATAATGAGGGATAGCTCAAATGACATATCACTTACCGATTGTTACACTAGGACACGGAGTTTGGCAAATCGATTCCATTTGCCAAACGTAGTTAGTAAAGCAGTTAGCTAGACCACTCACTACAAGTTACGACGGAAAAATCCACGGATCGATAATATTCGTGGATTTTTCCTAGTGAAGCGTTTAGGTAAACCGCCATAGCGGTTACCGATTGTTAGATTACGACACTGAGTTTTACAAATCGATTCCATTTGTAAAACTCAGTTAGTGAGGCAGGCAGGTAGGAAACTTTCTACCAATCACGACGTAAAGTTTTACGAATCGATAATATTCGTAAAACTTTACTAGTGGAGCGCCTAGCCAAGTTCCATAGAAACTTGGCGTTAGTTACTTAGATTGTTACACAATCAAGTAACTTTGGCGATCTACATTTTCTCTTCCAACTCTACGTCTGGATACTTATCTGCAAACCAACGAAGGGCAAAGTCATTTTCAAAGAGGAATACTGGTTGGTCAAAGCGGTCTTTGGCCAAGATATTGCGACTTGATGACATCCGTTCATCCAAGCCCTCAGGCTTGATCCAACGAACGGTCTTTTTACCCATTGGGCTCATAACTACTTCCGCATTGTACTCACCCTCCATGCGGTGCTTAAAGACTTCAAACTGGAGTTGCCCCACAGCCCCTAGCATGTACTCGCCTGTTTGGTAATTTTTATAAAGCTGAATAGCACCTTCTTGCACCAATTGCTCAATCCCCTTGTGGAAAGATTTTTGCTTCATGACATTCTTAGCAGATACTTTCATGAAAATTTCAGGTGTAAAGGTTGGCAGGGGTTCAAATTCAAATTTATTTTTCCCAACTGTCAAAGTGTCACCTACTTGATAGGTACCTGTATCGTAAACACCGATAATATCACCTGCTACGGCATTGGTCACATTCTCACGACTTTCAGCCATAAACTGGGTAACATTAGACAGTTTAGCTCCCTTACCAGTACGAGGTAGATTGACACTCATACCACGCTCAAATTCGCCAGATACGATACGGACAAAGGCGATACGGTCACGGTGACGAGGATCCATGTTGGCTTGGATTTTAAAGACAAATCCTGAGAAATCCTTGTCATAAGGATCTACAATTTCTCCGTCTGTTTTCTTGTGACCATGTGGTTCTGGAGCAAATTTTAAGAAGGTTTCAAGGAAGGTCTGCACACCAAAGTTTGTAAGGGCTGACCCAAAGAAAACGGGTGTCAAATCACCTGCAAGGATTGCTTCCTCTGAAAACTCATTCCCAGCTTCATTTAAAAGCTCAATGTCATCCTTGACTTGCTCGTAGAAAGGATTGCTACCAAAAAGCTTGTCCCCATCTTCTAAACTGGCAAAACGCTCATCCCCTTTATAGAGCTCCAAGCGTTGGTTATAGAGGTCATACAAGCCTTCAAAGGCTTTCCCCATCCCGATTGGCCAGTTCATAGGGTAGCTAGCAATGCCCAAGACTTCTTCCAACTCTTGCAAGAGGTCTAGTGGCTCACGACCGTCACGGTCTAGCTTGTTCATAAAGGTAAAGACTGGAATGCCACGATGTTTCACAACCTCAAATAATTTCTTAGTCTGAGCCTCGATACCCTTAGCAGAGTCCACGACCATGACCGCAGCATCCACCGCCATCAAGGTACGATAGGTATCCTCTGAGAAGTCCTCGTGTCCTGGCGTATCGAGGATATTCACGCGCTTGCCATCGTAGTCAAACTGCATAACAGATGAGGTCACCGAAATCCCACGTTGCTTCTCGATATCCATCCAGTCAGACTTGGCAAAAGTCCCTGTTTTCTTTCCTTTTACCGTACCAGCCTCACGAATCTCGCCCCCAAAGTAGAGCAGTTGCTCAGTGATGGTTGTTTTCCCCGCGTCAGGGTGGGAGATGATGGCAAAGGTACGACGTTTTTTAATTTCTTCTTGAATATTCATAAGTTCTCTTTCTTTGATTCTCTATTTTTCTTGTTTCAATAGCTAAGAATGATTTCTACATTGGATTTTACCATTCCTTTCAACACTCCATTATATCGGATTTTAGCATTTTTTTCAATTTCTATTTTATGTTAGACTATACTTGAATAAAAGCTATTCCTTGTAGTCAAATAGATCGAAAACCGTGACAATCCTAGCAAAAATGATATAATAAAACAAAAAGGAGATGTAATCATGTTCAAAGAATTTGGTGTAACCAATTTAGAAGTGACGAAAGATGATATTTACAAGAATCCAAGCAACCCTATTTTGCGTATGTATGATGACGATGAATTAATCGGAACCTTTAGTATTCTAACTGGAGAAGTATTGGAAAATTTGGACTTGGCAGACTATGATATTCGTTTTGCTCAAAAGCAAATTGAGTTAAATCGCGATAACTACCTTGAAACATGGAAGGACTACGTGGGATTACTACATGCCTAAATATTCTTTCTTAAAGTATGGTATTGAAATTCGTCCTAACGAACATAACCATAAAGGTCAAAAAGCGCATATTCACTTTTATATCCACGGAGAAGAAGTGGGTTCAATGTTTCTGAACGGTGAACTGAGAGATGGTAAAGCAAAAGCAAAAGACCTAAAAATGATAAGGCAATATGTCTTAGAAAATGCAGTTGAACTTCAGGCTTTATGGAATAAATACCAAAAGAGTGCATATTAAAACCAAAGAATCTTAGTTTGCTAATGTACAATAAACAAAAACTATCTAGCAATTTTTAAAATAAATGTTACAATGAATATAGAAAAAGATGTTACAACAACACCCCACAGAGCCGTTTAAGACGGTGGCTGTAATTACATAACTAAAAAATAGCTCGTTAACTTGCCAAAGTTAGGACGGCTATTTTTTTGTCTATTTTAAAAACCCGTTCTCCATCCTTCTCCATCCTATACCTGTCTTTTTTCATCTTTCCTTCCCTTATTTATAGGAAAATATGGTAAAATAGAACAGACTAAAAATCATCATTTCACGAAAGGATGCAAGATGAAAATTACGCAAGAAGAGGTAACACACGTTGCCAATCTTTCAAAATTAAGATTCTCTGAAGAAGAAACTGCTGCCTTTGCGACTACCTTGTCTAAGATTGTTGACATGGTTGAATTACTGGGCGAAGTTGACACAACTGGTGTTTCACCTACTACGACTATGGCTGACCGCAAGACTGTACTCCGCCCTGATGTGGCCGAAGAAGGAACAGACCGCGATCGCTTATTTAAAAACGTACCTGAAAAAGACAACTACTATATCAAGGTACCAGCTATCCTAGACGATGGAGGAGATGCCTAATGACTTTTAACAATAAAACCATTGAAGACTTGCACAATCTCCTTGTCTCTAAGGAAATTTCTGCAACTGAATTGACACAAGCAACGCTTGAAGATATCAAGTCTCGAGAGACAGCTATCAACGCTTTTGTTACCATCGCTGAAGACCAAGCTCTTGCTCAAGCCAAAGCCATTGATGAAGCTGGAATTGACGCTGATAATGTCCTTTCAGGAATTCCACTGGCCGTTAAGGATAATATCTCTACAGACGGTATTCTCACAACTGCAGCCTCAAAAATGCTCTACAACTATGAGCCAATCTTTGATGCGACTGCTGTTACCAATGCAAAAGCCAAGGGCATGATTGTCGTCGGAAAGACTAACATGGACGAGTTTGCCATGGGTGGATCAGGTGAAACTTCTTACTATGGTGCCACTAAAAATGCTTGGGACCAAAGCAAGGTTCCCGGTGGTTCATCAAGTGGTTCTGCCGCAGCCGTAGCCTCAGGTCAAGTCCGCTTGTCACTTGGTTCTGATACTGGTGGTTCTATCCGCCAACCTGCCGCCTTCAACGGGATTGTTGGTCTCAAACCAACCTACGGAACAATTTCACGTTTCGGTCTCATTGCCTTCGGTAGTTCGCTAGACCAGATTGGACCTTTTGCTCCTACTGTTAAGGAAAACGCCCTCTTACTCAACGCTATTGCTAGCGAAGATGCTAAAGATTCCACTTCTGCTCCTGTCCGCATTGCCGACTTTACTTCAAAAATCGGTCAAGACATCAAGGGCATGAAAATCGCTTTGCCTAAGGAATACCTTGGTGAAGGGATTGACCCAGAGGTTAAGGAAACTATTCTAAATGCTGCTAAGCACTTTGAAAAACTTGGCGCTATCGTCGAAGAAGTCAGCCTTCCTCACTCTAAATACGGTGTTGCTGTTTATTACATCATCGCTTCATCTGAAGCTTCATCAAACTTGCAACGTTTTGACGGTATCCGTTACGGCTACCGCGCAGAAGATGCGACTAATCTTGATGAAATCTATGTAAACAGCCGAAGCCAAGGTTTTGGTGAAGAAGTGAAGCGCCGTATCATGCTAGGTACTTTCAGCCTTTCATCAGGTTACTACGATGCCTACTACAAGAAAGCTGGTCAAGTTCGTACCCTCATCATCCAAGATTTCGAAAAAGTCTTTGCGGATTACGACTTGATTTTGGGTCCAACTGCTCCAAGTGTTGCCTATGACTTGGACTCACTCAACCATGACCCAGTTGCCATGTACTTAGCTGACCTCTTGACCATACCTGTAAACTTAGCAGGACTGCCTGGAATTTCGATTCCTGCTGGATTCTCTCAAGGTCTACCTGTCGGTCTCCAATTGATTGGTCCTAAGTACTCTGAGGAAACTATTTACCAAGCTGCTGCTGCCTTTGAAGCAACAACAGACTACCACAAACAACAACCCGTGATTTTTGGAGGTGATAACTAATGAACTTTGAAACAGTCATTGGACTTGAAGTCCACGTAGAGCTCAACACCAATTCAAAAATCTTCTCACCTACTTCTGCCCACTTTGGAAATGACCAAAATGCTAATACTAACGTGATTGACTGGTCTTTCCCAGGCGTTCTACCCGTTCTCAATAAAGGTGTTGTCGATGCAGGTATCAAGGCAGCTCTTGCCCTCAATATGGACATCTACAAAAAGATGCACTTTGACCGCAAGAACTACTTCTACCCTGATAATCCAAAAGCCTACCAAATTTCTCAGTTTGATGAGCCAATCGGCTACAACGGCTGGATTGAAGTCGAGCTAGAAGACGGTACGACCAAGAAAATCGGTATCGAGCGTGCCCACCTAGAGGAAGACGCTGGTAAAAACACCCACGGTACAGACGGCTACTCTTACGTTGACCTCAACCGCCAAGGGGTGCCATTGATTGAGATTGTATCTGAAGCTGACATGCGTTCTCCTGAAGAAGCCTATGCTTATCTAACAGCCCTCAAGGAAGTTATCCAGTACGCTGGTATTTCTGACGTTAAGATGGAAGAAGGTTCTATGCGTGTGGATGCCAATATCTCTCTTCGTCCTTATGGTCAAGAAAAATTCGGTACCAAGACAGAGTTGAAGAACCTCAACTCCTTCTCAAATGTCCGTAAAGGTCTTGAATATGAAGTCCAACGTCAGGCTGAAATCCTTCGCTCAGGGGGTCAAATCCGCCAAGAAACACGCCGATACGATGAAGCTAACAAGGCAACCATCCTCATGCGTGTCAAGGAAGGGGCTGCAGACTACCGCTACTTCCCAGAACCTGACCTACCTCTCTTTGAAATCTCAGATGAGTGGATCGAAGAAATGCGTACAGAGTTGCCAGAGTTTCCAAAAGAACGCCGTGCGCGTTATATATCTGACCTTGGCTTGTCAGACTATGATGCTAGCCAGTTAACCGCGAACAAAGTCACTTCTGATTTCTTTGAAAAAGCTGTCGCCCTCGGTGGTGATGCTAAACAAGTTTCTAACTGGCTCCAAGGTGAAGTCGCTCAGTTCTTGAACGCTGAAGGCAAGACACTGGAACAAATCGAATTGACACCTGAAAACTTGGTTGAAATGATTGCCATCATCGAAGACGGTACTATCTCGTCTAAGATTGCCAAGAAAGTCTTTGTCCACCTGGCTAAAAACGGCGGTGGAGCGCGTGAATACGTGGAAAAAGCTGGCATGGTTCAAATCTCAGATCCAGAAATCTTGATTCCAATCATCCACCAAGTCTTCGCCGATAACGAAGCTGCTGTTGCCGACTTCAAGTCAGGCAAACGCAACGCAGATAAGGCCTTTACAGGCTTCCTTATGAAAGCAACCAAAGGCCAAGCCAACCCACAAGTCGCCCTTAAACTACTTGCCCAAGAATTGGCGAAGTTAAAAGAAGATTAATATGTAAAAGAAACCAGCCCTGAGGTTGGTTTTTTCTCCCCTACCAAATCCCAATAACTATTTTGGCTTTATTTCCAGAAGATTTTATGGTAAAATGAAGAGTAATAATATTTATTAAAGAGGTAAAAACATGATTGAAGCAAGCAAATTGAAAGCTGGTATGACATTTGAAACTGCAGACGGAAAATTGATCCGCGTTTTGGAAGCTAGCCACCACAAACCAGGTAAAGGGAATACAATCATGCGTATGAAATTGCGTGATGTCCGTACTGGTTCTACTTTTGATACAAGCTACCGTCCAGAAGAAAAATTCGAACAAGCTATTATCGAAACTGTTCCAGCTCAATACTTGTACAAAATGGATGAAACTGCCTACTTCATGAACACTGAAACTTACGACCAATACGAAATCCCAGTCGTAAATGTTGAAAACGAATTGCTTTACATCCTTGAAAACTCTGATGTGAAAATCCAATTCTACGGAACTGAAGTAATCGGTGTAACTGTACCAACTACTGTTGAATTGACAGTTGCTGAAACACAACCATCTATCAAAGGTGCTACTGTTACAGGTTCTGGTAAACCAGCGACTATGGAAACTGGACTTGTTGTAAACGTTCCAGACTTCATCGAATCTGGACAAAAATTGATCATCAACACTGCAGAAGGAACTTACGTTTCTCGTGCCTAATCTCTAGAAAGAGGTCATTCTATGGGAACTGAAGAACAATTTGGCGAAATCGTTATCGCTCCACGTGTACTTGAAAAAATCATTGCCATCGCAACTGCTAAAGTTGATGGTGTCCATTCATTTTCAAATAAATCCGTATCTGATACCCTATCAAAACTCTCTCTTGGTCGTGGCGTCTACTTAAAAGAAAGCAACGAAGAACTAACTGCTGACATCTACCTCTACCTTGAGTACGGTGTGAAAGTACCAAAAGTTGCTCTTGCTATTCAAAAAGCGGTCAAAGATGCTGTCCATGATATGGCTGATGTGGAACTTTCTGCTGTCAATATCCATGTTACAGGAATCGTTCCAGATAAAACACCAAAACCTGAGTTGAAAGATCTATTTAACGAGGACTTCCTCAATGACTAGTCCATTATTAGAATCTAGACGCGAACTTCGTAAATGCGCTTTTCAAGCTCTTATGAGCCTTGAATTCGGTACAGATGTGGAAACAGCTTGTCGCTTTGCCTACACACATGACCGTGAAGATGCAGATGTGCAAATCCCAGCCTTTCTTCTAAACTTGGTTTCTGGTATCCAAGCTCAAAAAGAAGAGTTGGATAAACAAATCAACCAGCACCTCAAGTCAGGCTGGACAGTTGAACGCTTGACCTTGGTCGAAAAAAACTTACTACGCTTGGGTATCTTTGAAATCACATCATTTGATACACCTCAGCTGGTAGCAGTCAATGAAGCTATTGAACTTGCCAAGAATTTTTCAGATCAAAAATCAGCCCGCTTTATCAACGGACTGCTTAGTCAATTTGTAACTGAAGAAAATGAATAATCAAAAAGGTGTTTGGTCTTCCAAGCACTTTTTGTTGTTCCCTCGACACAAAGAACCACATAAAAACTAGAACTGACTGCCAGTTCTAGTTTTTGCGTATTCTGAAGTATTATACTCAATGAAAATCAAAGAGCAAACTAGTAAGCTAACCATAGGCTACTCAAAACACGGTTTTGAGGTTGTGGATAGAACTGACGAAGTCAGTAACATATATACGGCAAGGCGAAGCTGACGTGGTTTGAAGAGATTTACGAAGAGTATTAGTATTTTCTAAACCGTTGATAGCGCTCTTCCAACAGCTCTTCTAGCGGTTTTTGCGAAAGTAAAGCTAATTCCGTTTGGAGTTCTTTTTTGACACTCTTAATCAGTTCTTTACTAGAAAGTCCTGCTTCAGAAATCACCTTGTCCACCACGTCCATTTCTAACAGTTCATGTGAGGTGATTTTCATCAGTTCTGCTGCTTCCATGGCACGAGTGCCGTCCTTCCATAGAATGGAAGCAAAGCCTTCTGGACTGAGAATGGCATAGATGGAATTTTCCAGCATCCAGACACGGTCCGCGACTGCTAGAGCCAAAGCCCCACCTGAACCACCTTCACCGATAATGATGGCGATAATAGGAACTTTCAGGTCACTCATTTCCATGAGATTGCGAGCAATAGCTTCACCTTGACCACGTTCTTCCGCTCCGACACCAGGATAGGCACCTGCTGTATTGATAAAGGTCACAACTGGACGGCCAAATTTTTCAGCCTGTTTCATCAAACGTAGGGCCTTGCGGTAACCTTCTGGATGTGGTTGTCCAAAATTCCGTTTGAGGTTGTCTTGTAAGCTCTTGCCTTTTTGGATACCAACTACTGTTACAGCTTGATCTCCAAGCCAGCCAATACCACCAACAACTGCACCATCGTCACGAAAAGAACGGTCACCGTGTAATTGGATAAATTCATCAAAAATGCCTGTCGCAAAGTCCAAGGTTGTCAAGCGACTCTGCTCACGCGCTTCTCTGACTATTTTTGCAATATTCATCTAGGACTCCCTCCGTGCAATCTGACTAGACTAGCAATCGTATCTGGCAAGTCTCTTCTTTTAACAATAGCATCCACAAATCCATGCTCCAATAGGAATTCTGCCTTTTGGAAATCCTCAGGCAAGCTTTCACGAACCGTATTTTCAATCACACGACGCCCAGCAAAACCGACCAAGCTCTGTGGTTCTGCTAGAATAATATCCCCTTCCATAGCGAAAGAAGCTGTTACACCACCTGTCGTTGGATCTGTCAGAATGGTCAGGTAAAAGAGACCAGAATTTGAATGGCGCTTAACTGCTGCAGAGATCTTAGCCATTTGCATGAGACTCATGATTCCTTCCTGCATACGGGCTCCACCAGAGGCTGTAAAGAGGACAACTGGCAACTTTTCAACCGTCGCATACTCAAACAAACGAGTAATTTTTTCCCCTACAACTGTACCCATAGAAGCCATGATAAAGTTGGAATCCATAATCCCAAGAGCCACAGTCTGACCTTTTATAAGAGCAGTTCCTGTCACAACGGCTTCATCCAGACCTGTTTTTTCACGCATGGTTGCTAGCTTCTTTTGATAGCCAGGGAAATGCAAGGGATCCTTGCTTTCAATCCCCGTAAACAATTCCTTGAAGGTACCCATATCAATCGTCAAAGCCAAGCGTTCTTGGGCAGAAATACGAAAGGTATAGCTACAGTGCGGACAGATACGCTCACTTCCCAGATCCTTCTGGTAGATGGTATGCTTACAGCTCGGACACTGGGAGAATAATTCATCTGGAACCTCTGGCTTGGCTTGAGGTTTTTCCCTAACCGAACGATTGGGATTAATTCGAATATACTTATCTTTTTTACTAAATAGAGCCATTGATCCCCCTTTTCGGTTTAAACTCTTGAGGTCATTTTATTCTTTTTCTTGATATTTAGGTAAGAAGGTTTCCATCAAGAAGGAAGTATCGTAATCTCCAGCAATGACATTGCGATCTGAAATGAGGTCAAGCTGGAAATCAGCATTGGTCTGCACCCCTTCAATCTCTAGTTCATAGAGGGCACGTTGCATTTTCATCAAGGCATCAAAACGATTTTCGCCGTGGACGATGATTTTAGCAATCATACTATCATAATAAGGCGGAATGGTGTAACCTGGATAAACTGCTGAATCCACGCGCAAACCAACTCCTCCACTTGGCAGATAGAGATTGGTGATCTTACCTGGACTTGGAGCAAAGTTGAAGGCTGGATTTTCTGCATTGATCCGACACTCGATAGCATGACCTCGTAGGACAATATCTTCTTGCTTAACAGACAGAGGCTGACCTGCCGCAATGCGAATCTGTTCCTTAACGATATCCACACCTGAAACAAATTCTGTTACTGGATGTTCTACTTGTACACGAGTATTCATTTCCATGAAATAGAAATTGCCACTGGCTTCATCAAGAAGAAACTCAATGGTCCCTGCATTCTCATAGCCAACAGACTCTGCAGCGCGGACAGCAGCAGAACCAATTTCATGGCGTAGCGTTTTTCCGATTGCAATCGAAGGACTTTCTTCCAAAACCTTTTGGTTATTCCGTTGAAGAGAACAATCCCGTTCCCCCAAATGTATTACATTTCCGTGTTCATCTCCTAGGATTTGAACCTCGATGTGACGAGCTGGATAGATAACTCGTTCTATGTACATGGCACCATTGCCATAATTGGCCTTAGCTTCACTAGAGGCAGTTTCAAAGGCTGCAACGAGGTCTTCTGGTTTTTCAACCTTACGAATCCCTTTACCGCCACCACCTGCTGAAGCCTTGAGCATCACAGGATAGCCAATTTTTTCAGCAACACTCAAGGCTTCCTCAGAGTTATGCACTTCTCCATCTGAACCTGGAATTACAGGTACACCTGCTTTGATCATCTGAGCACGTGCATTGATTTTATCCCCCATCATATCCATAACATGAGCAGATGGACCGATAAATTTGATGCCCACTTCTTCACACATAGTTGCAAATTTGGAATTTTCACTGAGAAATCCAAAACCTGGGTGAATGGCTTCTGCCTCAGTCAAGACTGCAGCTGATAAAACCGCATTAATATTGAGATAAGACTCAGTTGCCTTACCAGGACCGATACAAACCGCTTCATCTGCTAAAAGCGTATGGAGGGCTTCCTTATCGGCAGTTGAATAGACCGCTACCGTCGCAATCCCCAATTCACGCGCCGCACGAATAATACGAACCGCAATTTCACCACGATTGGCAATTAAAATTTTTCGAAACATGGAGAACCTCCTTAGTTCCCTATTGCAAAGGTAAGAGTACCACTAGCTGCAAGCTTGCCATCCACTTCAGCCTTTGCTTCAACCACGGCAATGGTGCCACGACGTTTTACAAAAGTCGCTGTCATAACCAATTGGTCTCCTGGTACAACTTGCTTCTTAAACTTGACCTTATCCATACCAGCATAAAAGACTAGTTTCCCCTTATTTTCAGGCTTAGACAATTCCAAAACACCAGCTGTTTGCGCCAAGGCTTCCATAATCAGAACGCCTGGCATAACTGGGTATTGAGGAAAATGGCCGTTAAAGAAAGGCTCATTGATGGTCACATTTTTGATGGCAACAATGGTGTCTTCGCTCACTTCCAAGACACGGTCTACTAGGAGCATGGGATAACGATGGGGTAGAGCTTCTTTAATTCCTTGAATATCGATCATTTGATGCGTACCAATCCTTTACCAAACTCAACCATTTCTTCGTTAGAAATGAGAATTTCTGTTACCACACCATCCTTAGGTGCAGGAATTTCATTCATGACTTTCATGGCTTCGATAATGACCAATGTTTGACCTTTTTTGACACTATCACCAACTGTAACGAAGGCAGGTTTATCAGGACCAGCAGACAAGTAAGCCACCCCAACAAGTGGGCTCTCTACAATATCTCCCTCAGCAGCCACACTTGCTTCAACTGAAGCAGGAACTTCTTCCACTACAGTTTCTATTGAAGCAGATGAAGGAGCTACTGGACTTGGTGTTGCTAGAACGGGCGCTGGAGCGACTTGAGATGCAACTTCAGGCACAAGTCTAGCTTCATTTTTGCTAAACTGCAACTCATCCGTCCCATTTTTATAAGAAAATTCTCTCAAACTTGACTGATCAAATTGGGCCATCAAGTCTTTAATATCGTTTAAATTCATACTTATTTATTCTCCCAACGTTTGAAAGCAAGAACTGCATTGTGACCACCAAAACCAAAGGTATTTGAAATAGCGTATGGAATTTCTTGCTCCAAGCCTTGTCCATAAACGACATTGGCTTCGATATAATCTGATACTTCACTTGTTCCGACTGTCATTGGTACAAAGTTATGACGTATGGCTTCGATTGTAACGATAGCTTCTACTGCACCTGCAGCTCCCAGCAAATGGCCAGTGAATGACTTAGTTGATGACACAGGTACTTCCTTACCAAGAACAGCTACGATAGCACCACTTTCTCCTTTTTCATTAGCAGGAGTTGAAGTGCCGTGAGCATTGACATAGGCTACTTGCTCTGGAGAAATCTCAGCTTCTTCCAAGGCTAGTTTGATGGCCTTGATGGCTCCCTGACCTTCTGGATGTGGAGAAGTCATATGATAGGCATCACAAGTATTACCGTAACCAACCACTTCAGCCAGGATAGTAGCGCCACGTTTTTCGGCGTGTTCAAGACTTTCAAGAACCAACATCCCAGAACCCTCACCCATGACAAACCCATTGCGGTCCTTATCGAATGGAATAGAAGCACGACTTGGGTCTTCTGTAGTAGAGAGAGCTGTTAGGGCTTGGAAACCAGCGATAGCAAAAGGTGTGATAGAGGCTTCTGAACCACCTACCAACATAACATCTTGGAAACCAAACTTGATTGAGCGGAAGGCATCCCCAATCGCATCATTTGATGAAGCGCAGGCAGTATTGATGGATTTACAAACACCGTTTGCTCCAAAACGCATGGCAACATTTCCTGAAGCCATATTTGGCAAGGCTTTTGGAAGGGTCAATGGTTTCACACGTTTTGGTCCTTTTTCGTTGAGACGAAGCACTTGATCTTCAATTTCCTTGATTCCACCAATACCAGAGGCAACGATAACACCAAAACGATCCTTGTCAATAGCCTCTACATCCAGCTTAGCGTGGTTGACAGCTTCTTGGGCTGCATACAAGGCATACAAAGAATAGTTATCAAAACGGTTGGTATCTTTCTTTACAAAGTATTTATCAAAAGGAAAATCTTGGATTTCTGCTGCATTATGAACATCAAAGTCACTGTGATCAAATTTTGTAATTGGACCAATTCCGATTTTTCCAGTTGTCAAACTATTCCAAAATTCTTCTGGTGTATTTCCGATTGGAGATGTCACTCCATAACCTGTTACTACTACACGATTTAGTTTCATCTTTTTTACCTCTAGCTTCTGCTACATACTGAGGCCACCATCAATGGCAACCACTTGACCAGTTAGATAATCTTGGCCTGCTAAAAATACTGTTAAATCTGCAACTTGTTCTGCTTGCCCAAATTCTTTCATAGGAATTTGCGCCAACATGGCATCTTTTACCTTGTCTGATAGGACTGCTGTCATATCGGACTCAATCATTCCAGGTGCGATAGCATTAACCCTGATATTGCGATTGGCCACTTCACGCGCCACAGACTTGGTAAAACCAATCAAACCAGCCTTAGAAGCAGCATAATTAGCTTGACCGATATTTCCCATCAAACCAACAACACTAGACATATTAATGATAGCACCTTTTCTGGCTTTCATCATCGGTTTCAAGACTGATTGTGTCATGTTAAAGGCGCCAGTCAGGTTAACCTTGAGCACTTTTTCAAAATCTGCTTCTGTCATCTTGAGCATCAGGGTATCTTGGGTAATTCCTGCATTGTTAACCAAAACATCTACTGAACCCAGCTCTGCAATAGCTTGCTCAACCATACGCTTAGCGTCTGCAAAATCAGACACATCACCTGAAATAGGAACTACCTTGACACCGTAGTCTGAAAATTCAGCGAGCAATTCTTCTGAGATAGGCCCACGACTGTTTAAGACGATGTTGGCCCCTACTTGAGCAAACTTGTGGGCAATGGCAAGACCAATCCCACGACTCGAACCTGTAATAAAGATATTTTTATTTTTTAGTTGCATTCTTTTCTCCTGTTTCCTCTTGTATTTATGGGAGAAGGATTACTAGTTTCCTAGAAGAGCTTCCAAGCTCGCCTGATCTTCAACAGTGGCTAGTTTAGCCCTTTTATCAATTTTTTTCACAAAGCCTGACAAAACTTTCCCGGGTCCAATCTCGATAAAGTTGGTTACTCCTGCTTCTTGCATAACTGCAATACTCTCATAGAAACGAACCGGTTCCTTGATCTGACGCGTCAAGAGTGGAGCAATGTCTTCTTTTTTCATGACCGTAGCTTCTGTATTGCCAACTAGGGGACAAGTAAAATCTGAAAAACTTACTTGAGCTAGAGTTTCAGCTAGTTTTTGGCTAGCAGGCTCAAGGAGAGCGGTATGAAAGGGACCTGACACCTTGAGAGGAATCAAGCGCTTGGCACCAGCTTCCTGCAAGAGTTCAACAGCTTTGTCAACCGCAACCAATTCTCCACCAATCACGATTTGTGCAGGTGTGTTATAGTTGGCTGGGGTAACCACTCCAAGTTCAGAAGCTTTTTGACAGGCTTCCTCAATGACCTCTACTGGCGTATTGAGAACTGCGACCATCTTGCCAGAACCAGCAGGAGTCGCTTCTTCCATATAGGCTCCACGCTTAGCTACCAAGGCAACCGCATCTTCAAACTCCAAGGCGCCGCTGGCTACCAAGGCAGAATATTCTCCAAGGGACAAACCAGCAACCATATCAGGCTGATAGCCCTTCTCTTGCAATAAACGGTAGATAGCAACTGAAGTCGCTAAAATAGCTGGTTGGGTATAGCGGGTCTGATTGAGTTTTTCTGCTTCTGTATCGATGAGATGACGCAAATCATAACCGAGTACCTGACTCGCTTGATCAATCGTTTCTTTGACAATCGGATACTGATCATAAAGATCCCGTCCCATCCCTAGATACTGGGCACCTTGACCAGCAAATAAAAAAGCTGTTTTAGTCATTTCTTACAACTCCTGCCCAACGAGAGGCTTCTTCTTGAATTTTCTTAGCTGCTCCATAGTACAAATCTTTTAGGATTTCTTCAGCTGTTTCTTCTTTAGAAACAAGCCCTGCAATTTGACCTGCCATGACTGATCCACCATCCACATCTCCGTGAACAACTGCTTTGGCTAGGGCACCTGCTCCCATTTGTTCAAAGATTTCTAAATCAGGATTTTCCTGTTTAAAGGCATCTTTCTCAGCTTTTTCAAAATCACGAGTCAACTGATTTTTAATAGCACGAACAGCATGTCCAAAGTGTTGAGCTGAAATCGTAGTATCAATATCTCTAGCTTTTAAAATCTTGGCCTTATAATTCGGATGGGCATTAGACTCTTTTGCAACGACAAAACGTGTTCCAACCTGAACAGCCTCTGCACCTAGCATAAAGCCAGCGGCAGCACCTTCACCATCTGCAATCCCTCCTGCAGCAATAACAGGAATAGATACAGCGGCAGCTACCTGGCGCACCAAGGTCATGGTTGTTAATTTACCGATATGCCCCCCAGCTTCCATTCCTTCTGCAATAACAGCATCCGCACCGATTTTTTCCATGCGTTTAGCTAGGGCAACACTTGGTACAACAGGAATGACTGTGATCCCAGCTTCATGGAAGCGTTCCATGTATTTGCCAGGATTTCCTGCGCCTGTTGTCACTACCTTAACACCTTCCTCGATAACAAGGTCTACAATATCTTCCACAAAGGGAGACAAGAGCATGATGTTGACACCAAAAGGTTTATCCGTCAATGATTTGATTTTATCAATATTTGCCTTGACAACTTCTTTCGGGGCATTTCCCCCACCGATAATCCCTAGTCCTCCAGCCTTGGAAACAGCCCCTGCCAAATCACCATCAGCAACCCAGGCCATTCCTCCTTGGAAAATAGGATAATCAATGTTCAATAATTCTGTAATACGCGTTTTCATAGTGCCTCCATCATTTCTTGCTTACGTAATAGTTCGATACTGTCATAATTTGAAAATCAAACTATTGCCTAAACAAGAGGGAGCGGGTTTCCCTACTCCTTCTATTTGTATTCTGCTTATTTTGTTTGCTCTTCAACGTAGGCAACCAAGTCACCAACTGTTTTCAAGTCATCTTCTGCTTCGATTTGGATATCAAAAGCATCTTCAATTTCTGAAATTACTTGGAACAAGTCCAATGAATCTGCGTCCAAATCATCAAAAGTTGATTCAAGTGTTACTTCTGATGCGTCTTTTCCAAGTTCTTCAACGATAATTTCTTGTACTTTTTCAAATACTGCCATGATAGGACTCCTTTAAAATAAATAGTTTTTTATAACAATGTGTTCACCACATGATTACCTAAATTGTAAGAATGAGCGTGCCCCAGGTCAAGCCTCCACCGAAGCCTGATAGCAGAACAGTTTGGCTACCATCTAAACGGATGAGACCTTGTTCTACACACTCTGAAAGTAAAATCGGGATACTGGCTGCACTAGTATTGCCATATTCCATCATATTAGCTGGAAGTTTAGCTCGGTCGACACCGATTTTTCTAGCCATTTTATCCAAGATACGGTCATTAGCTTGATGAAGTAGCAGATAATCCAAGTCTGTCGCCTCTATAGGAGACTCATCAATAGTCTGTTTGATAGACTTGGCTACATCTCGAATGGCAAAATCAAAGACTGCGCGCCCATCCATCTTCAAAAAGGACTCTGCATTTTCTTGATCTGAAAATGGAGAATGCAAGCCTGACTGTCCATAAGTTAGACACTCACTACGACTTCCATCACTATTGAGACTCTCTGCCAAGAAATGCTCTTGCTCGCTAGCTTCTAGCAAGACACCACCAGCACCATCTCCAAACAAGACAGCTGTTGATCGGTCTGACCAATCGACTGCCTTAGAGAGGGTTTCACTACCAATCACCAAGCCTTTTTGAAAGCGACCAGAAGCGATAAACTTTTCAGCAGTTGACAAAGCAAATACAAATCCACTGCAAGCAGCTGTTAGGTCAAAAGCAAAAGCTTTTTTTGCACCAATATTAGCTTGGACACGAGCAGCTGTTGAGGGCATCATCGAATCTGGAGTGATGGTAGCTAGGATGATAAAATCCAACTCTTCTCCTGTGATTCCAGCTTTTGCCATCAGTTTCTTCGCAACCTCTGTAGCCAAATCACTGGTAGATTCTGTCCTTGAAATATGCCTTTGTCGTATTCCCGTCCGACTTGAAATCCACTCATCATTGGTATCCATAATCTGGGCCAAATCATGATTTGTAACCACTTGCTCTGGCACATAATGAGCAACCTGGCTTAGTTTTGCAAAAGCCATTATTTCAAATCCTCCAAAAATTGATAAAGTTTCGTCAAACCTTTGCCCATAACCTCAGTTTCTTCCTTGCTCATACCGTCGATAATATTTTCAACCATGGCCTTATGGAAGCGTTTATGAAGTCTGTGAACCAAGCGACCTTTCTTTGTCAAATGCAGATGTACCACACGACGATCCTGCTCTGAGCGAATGCGTTCAATGTACCCCTTACGTTCGAGATTATTTAAACTCGTCGTAACAGTCCCAAGAGTCACCATCAACTCTTTCGACACTTGACTTGGCGTCACGTCTGGGAATTTTCCAATTACATCGATTGTATGGACTTCTTTGATGGAGATATCTTTGAAACGACTACCCCTCAAGCTAACTTCCTCGATGACGAGGACATTGTTAAATATAGATGTTAAATATTCATTAATTCGTTGGTAGTCCAATCTCTTTTCCCTCCCTTTCAAAAAACTTTCACAATCAAAACATTTGACAAGAGAATTATATCAAACTTCAAAGAATGGTGCAAGTATTTTCTTATTTTCCAGTAAATTTCGGTCTTCTTCTCTCCGAATGAGCCCGAACTCCTTCTTTGAAATCTTCTGTTTGGGCCAAGGATTCCTGTAGGTTCAGTTCTAAAGCAGCATAATCTTGCCAATCTTTAAATTGGCTCTCCCATACCAACTTCTTGATGGCTGCATAAGAATTAGCTGACCCGCGTCTCAATTTTTTAAGAAGCTGTTCTCTCGTTTTTTCAAGTTTATCAGCTTCAGAGACCCGATAAACAAGACCCCACTCCAGAGCTTTTTCTGCGGACAAAGCCTCTCCTGTCATGGCTAGTTGAGTTGCACGCGTCACACCAATACTTCGACTCAAAAGATGAATTCCTCCTGCATCCGGAGCCAAGCCAACTCCAACAAAAGCTTGGATAAACTTAGCCTTATCCGTTGCCAGACAGAAATCTGCAGCAACAGCCATATTCGCTGCGGCACCTGCAACAGCACCGTCAACTTCCATTAAAACAGGTTTTCCTATTTGCTTGATTTTATAAGAAATAGTATTGACTAATTCTGCGATTTTCGTCAATGATGGAATATCATCCTCATCCACTGCCCGCTTCATCTCTACCAAATCTCCCCCAACTGAGAAAACTTTTCCATTAGCATTAATCAAGATAAAATGCACAACCGGATCCTCCTCTGCCAGAGTCAGCGCTTCTAAAATCTCCTCACACATAGGAATATGAAAACCATTCGCGACCTCAGGACGATTCAAGGTAAGGATTGCCAAATCCTCTTCAATCTGATAAATAATGTGTTCCATCAGGGCTCCTTTTATTTTATAAGTCTTTTAAATTGTTTTGTTATCAAAGTATAGCTTTTTTAAAACTCGAAAGCAATAAAAAATCGACTAAAAGTGTCTCAGCCGATTGGAAAGGCTCGCTTTATCCTAGAAAGCATCTTATTTTCTTCATTGAAAAAAGGCTTTCTTTCTGCTATAATCGTATAAAATACTTACTTTAGGAGTTCTTATGAAAGTTGTTAAATTTGGAGGTAGCTCTCTTGCCTCTGCTAGTCAATTAGAAAAAGTTTTAAACATCGTCAAAAGCGATTCAGAGCGTCGTTTTGTCGTCGTTTCTGCGCCTGGTAAACGCAATGCTGAAGATACTAAGGTTACGGATGCTTTAATTAAATACTATCGCGACTATGTTGCTGGTAACGATATTAGCAAGAGTCAAAACTGGATTATCGACCGCTATGCTGCTATGGTTAGTGAACTAGGTCTTAAACCAGCTGTGCTAGAAAAAATTTCAAAAAGCATTCGCGCCTTGGCCACTCTTCCTATTGAAGAAAATGAATTTCTCTACGATACTTTCCTAGCAGCGGGTGAAAATAACAATGCCAAATTGATTGCTGCCTACTTTAACCAAAATGGTATTGATGCACGCTATGTGCACCCTCGAGAAGCTGGTATTGTGGTCACAAGTGAACCTGGTCACGCTCGCATCATTCCATCAAGTTATGACAAGATTGAAGAATTGACAAATGCAAATGAAGTCCTTGTCATTCCTGGTTTCTTTGGAGTTACTAAGGAAAATCAAATCTGTACCTTCTCACGTGGAGGATCAGACATTACAGGTTCTATCATTGCTGCAGGTGTTAAGGCAGACCTCTATGAAAACTTTACAGACGTTGATGGTATCTTTGCAGCCCACCCAGGAATTATCCACCAACCACACTCGATTCCTGAGTTGACCTACCGTGAAATGCGCGAGTTGGCCTATGCAGGTTTCTCAGTTCTTCATGACGAAGCCCTTCTTCCTGCCTACCGTGGAAAAATCCCTCTCGTTATCAAGAATACCAACAACCCTGACCATCCAGGTACTCGTATCGTTCTAAAACATAGTAGTGATGAATTTCCAGTTGTGGGAATTGCTGGTGACTCAGGCTTTGTCAGCATCAACATGTCGAAATACCTCATGAACCGTGAGGTTGGATTTGGACGCAAGGTTCTTCAAATCCTTGAAGATCTTAACATCGGTTGGGAACATATGCCAACAGGTATCGACGATCTTTCAATCATCCTCCGTTCTCGCGAACTAACTCCTATCAAGGAAGAAGAAATCCTTCGTCAGTTGGTTCAAAAGGCTGAAGTAGACCATGCAGAAATCGAACACGACCTTTCTATCATTATGATTGTTGGAGAAAAGATGAAGAGCCATATCGGAGTAACTGCTACTGCAACACGTGCTCTATCTGAAAATAAGATCAACATCCAGATGATGTCTCAAGGTTCTAGTGAAGTATCTATTATGTTTGTTGTCCATAAGGACCAAGAGAAAGCAGCTATTAAAGCCCTTTACAATGCCTTTTTCGGTGAAAGTAAGGAAGACTAAGCATGGCTCAATCACTTAACAAAACAGTGCTCCTCAATACGACAGGAACTTCCTACCTCTCTATAGCTGGGAAAGTTGGAAAATTCCTTGTCGGAGATCAGGCTCTGGAATTTTACCCAGATGTTAATGTCGAACAATTTATCCAGATTCCTTGGGACCATATCAACCAGATTGGGGCCAATGTCACTGGTCGCAAAATCAGTCGCCACTTCGAAGTCTTTACAGACAGAGGAAAATTCCTCTTTGCTTCAAAAGACTCAGGGGCCATTCTCAAAATTGCTCGCGAAAAACTAGGCAATGACAAGGTCGTCAAACTTCCTACCCTAATTCAGACAATTAGCCAAAAATTTAAAAATCTATTTGCAAAAAAGTAGAAACTTTAGTATAATCATAGCAACGGATAAGTAAGCTATTTTCTTCTTTCAGAAAGTCTGCGGATGCTGCGAGCAGATAGGAGAGATAGGTGAAATTCTACCGTTAGTAACAATTACATAAACAATCAAGTGCACACCTGTGAAGTTGGATGGAACCGTGGCCCTGCCACTCCAACGCTTTGTCAGGTGTGCTTTTTTCATAAAGGAGTTCTTATGTTAGATATCAAACGTATTCGTACAGACTTTGATGCTGTCGCAGAAAAATTGGCTACACGTGGTGTAAATGCTGCTATCTTGAATGAGATGAAAGAAATCGATGCTAAGCGTCGTGACATCTTGGTCAAGGTTGAAACTCTCAAGGCAGAACGTAACACAGTTTCTGCTGAGATTGCCCAAGCTAAGCGCAACAAGGAAAATGCAGATGACAAGATTGCTGCCATGCAAAATCTATCTGCTGAAGTCAAAGCCTTGGATGCTGAATTGGCAGAAATCGATGCTAAATTGACAGAATTTACCACTACTCTTCCAAATATCCCAGCTGACAGCGTTCCTGTCGGAGCTGACGAAGATGACAATGTGGAAGTTCGCCGTTGGGGGACTCCACGCGAGTTTGACTTCGAGCCAAAAGCTCACTGGGATCTTGGTGAAGACCTTGGTATCCTTGACTGGGAACGCGGTGGTAAGGTAACAGGAGCTCGCTTCCTCTTCTATAAAGGCCTCGGTGCTCGTTTGGAACGTGCTCTCTACAACTTTATGTTGGATGAGCATGGCAAGGAAGGCTATATTGAAGTCATCACGCCTTACATGGTTAACCACGATTCTATGTTTGGTACTGGTCAATATCCAAAATTCAAGGAAGATACTTTTGAATTGAGCGATAGCAATTACGTCCTCATTCCTACAGCTGAAGTTCCTTTAACAAACTACTACCGCGATGAAATCCTGGACGGTAAAGACTTGCCAATCTACTTCACTGCTATGAGTCCATCATTCCGTTCTGAGGCTGGTTCAGCTGGTCGTGATACGCGTGGCTTGATTCGTTTGCACCAATTCCACAAGGTTGAAATGGTTAAATTTGCCAAACCAGAAGAATCTTACGAAGAATTGGAAAAAATGACAGCCAACGCTGAAAATATCCTTCAAAAGCTCAACCTTCCATACCGTGTCGTTGCTCTCTCTACTGGAGATATGGGCTTCTCAGCTGCGAAAACTTACGACTTGGAAGTTTGGATTCCAGCGCAAAACAATTACCGTGAAATCTCAAGCTGTTCAAATACAGAAGATTTCCAAGCCCGTCGTGCTCAAATCCGTTACCGTGATGAAGCTGATGGCAAGGTGAAATTGCTCCATACCTTGAACGGTTCTGGACTTGCAGTTGGACGTACAGTAGCTGCTATTCTTGAAAACTATCAAAATGAAGATGGTTCTGTGACCATCCCAGAAGCTCTTCGTCCTTACATGGGTGGAGCTGAAGTTATCAAACCATAAAAATAAGGTTTAGCTATTTCTAGCTAGACCTTTTTTCGTAACCAAATTAAATAAGCACCTAATACAAAGAATAAAATAGTTAGGCATATAATAGTTTCAGCCAAGACCAGATAATCCAGAAATGGAAGTTTCAAGATTCCCTGAGCCATCTTGAGCGAGGTAGCTGTGATAATGGTTGGGAAAGTAAGGGCTGAGAAGGCTGGTTGAAAGCCTTGTTTTAAAATATTGGGCAGGCGAGTCAAAACAAAGAAAAAGAAAGATTGAGAAGCCAAGATCATGACGATTAAGAGCCAAGTCGGTAGACTGGCTCCTCCAACTCGAACTAGAGAAGCCAAGAGTAGAGAGAAGGGAGCACAGTAGATTCCTTCTTGTCCAAGCATGGCTAGTGGGAGTGGATGTTTCTTTAAATCGCTATAAATAAGCGGGTAGAGATAGAAGGTCAAGAGAAATCCAAAACTCAAGGTCGCATAGGCAATTTCGATGATGCCTACAAGAGGATAGGTCAAGGCTGCTACTGCTATCCCCACATAAAGCACCGTCCAGCTTGGAGTCGCATGAACCCTTCGACCTGGACAGGCAAACTTGATGGTGAAACCAGCAATCAAGGCCAAATCCAAGAGAAATGAAAACCACCAGAGACCCTGCGCTACTAAAGGAAGATGAGGGAATACGCGAAAGACATAGGTAGATAAAATCATCCCAGCCATGGGAAAGGTTGCCATCCCTGATAAAAGAGGGGGCTTGGTCAATTCTTTCTTGGTTTCCTTCCAATTAAAGAGATGTAGAATTAGAAAATAAATCCACAAAATCAAACCTGTCAGACTAAAAAGATGGGACAGAACCGGCAACGTATCTAAAATAAGATTTCCAGCTCCTGCTAAACCTAGCAAACAACCAGAAAATACCAAGGGGAGTTTTTTCATCCTAACCTCCAATAATCATGTTAGTTTCAGTATAGCATAAAAGCGCTTAAATGAGGGGATAAAAAACGAAGTCCGATTATTTCAGACTTCATTTTACTCAGATATGAATTAAGCATAAGGTTGCAATTCTGGGTTAATTGGTGTATTGGCTAGATTGTTGGCATAGTTACAGAGACTTGCTAGGCTGACACCAAGAACCACATCCAAGGCATTTTGTTGGGTATAGCCAACTTCTAGAAACTCAGACAAGGCTTCATCTCCTACACGACCCTTGGTATTGATAACTGCCAAGGTAAACTTAGCTAGGGTGTCCAATTTAGGATCTGTTTCAATTGGAGTACGATTGCGAAGGGCTTGAAGCAGGTCATCGTTCATCTGGATCTGTTTAATTGAAAAGGCTGTGTGACCTGCGACGCAGAAGGCACAACCATTTGTCACAGCTGCCGTGATTTGCACTACTTCGCGCTCAACAGGTGTCAGGCTGTTGCGACGGTTGATAGCTCCGACAGTACGGTAAGCCTCTAAAGCAGTCGGTGCATTAGCCAAGAGACCGATTAGGTTAGGAATATAGCCATTGTTATCTTTTTCTACTGTTTCAAGAACTTCTTTCACTTCTGCTGGTGCTGATTCTACTGTATGGATTGTAAATGTTGTCATCATAAAACCTCTTTTCATGTTGTTGAAATCTAGTCTATCACAGATTCTATACCGTGTATAATATATATTTTAAATTGCACTGATAGAAATTTTTTATGAAAGCAAAAAATCACACGCGATGTGTGATTCTATTATTTATTAAAATACTTTTTAGTCTCAGCAATAACAACTGGTGATAAAACTAAGAGAGCAATCAAGTTTGGCAGAGCCATCAAAGCGTTGACAATATCAGCAATAATCCAGACCATATCCAACTCGATAAAACCTCCCAGCAAGACCATGAGCACAAAAATCACACGGTAGAGCCAGATAAAACGAACCCCAAAGAGAAACTCGAAACAGCGTTCTCCATAGTAGTTCCAACCTAGAATCGTTGTAAAGGCAAAAAGTACAAGGAAGATAGTCAAGAGGGCAGGCCCAAAGTGAGAAAATACTGTTGAGAAGGCTGACTGAGTCAAAGCCACTCCATTCAAGTCACTATTCCATACTCCAGTTACCAAGATGGTCAAACCAGTCAGAGTACAAATGATGAGGGTATCAATAAAGGTTCCTGTCATGGAAATCAAACCTTGCTCTACTGGTTCATTTGTCTTAGCCGCAGCAGCTGCAATGGGAGCAGAACCCAGACCAGATTCGTTTGAGAAGACACCACGCGCCACACCATTTTGGATAGCCATCCGAATGCTAGCACCAGCAAATCCACCTACCGCAGCAACAGGACTAAAGGCTGATGTCAAGATTAAAGCGACTGTAGCAGGAAGTTTTCCAATATTGAAGAAAATAACTGTAAGAGTTCCCAAAATATAGATGATAGCCATAAAAGGAACAACGGCTGTCGAAACCTTTGAAATAGACTTGAGTCCTCCAAAAACAGCAATCGCTACTAAGACAGACAAAACGAGAGCCGTAATAGCTGGCGAAATAGTCGTTGTATTTTGGACAGATTCTGTAATCGAGTTGACTTGGGTAAAGGTTCCGATTCCTAACAAAGCTACTAAGACACCTGCAATAGCAAAGAAGATAGCAAGTGGTCGCCACTTTTCTCCCATCCCTAGAAGAATATAGTGCATTGGACCTCCTGCAACAGCACCGTTATCGTCTTTAGTCCTGTATTTGATAGCCAATAAACCTTCCGCATACTTGGTTGCCATTCCAAAGAAAGCCGCCATCCACATCCAAAATAGAGCTCCTGGTCCACCGACCTTGATAGCTGTCGCCACCCCGATAATATTTCCCGTACCAACTGTCGCTGCCAGGGCTGTACACAAGGCCGCAAAACTGGAGACATCCCCATGCCCCTTATCCTTGATAAAAATAAGCTGAAAGGCCTTAGAGAGACGCAAAACCTGCAAAAGTCCTAAACGGACAGTTAGGTAAATCCCTGTTCCGACCAATAAAATCAAGAGGGGTGGACCCCAAGCAAAAGCATCGATTGATTTAAGCAATTCTAACATTTCCTTCTCCTATCTTTTCAACCCCAAAAGAAAGAGCACATGCAAGATACATGTACTCTGGAATGCTTAGATAAATGCTAAAAAGCGGTCTATCCTAGCTCTGTCCTTTTACCTGAGAGTTTGAGCAGTTGCCTGCCTTGCCCCTTCGGTGCCTTTACGGTCTCTCCAGAGTTCCGTCCATTTACAGTCATGAAAAATCAAACGATTTGCCACTTCTATTAAACTTCATTCGGTGTTGGTATTTAATTGATTATTATTTTACAAAAAATGTTGGCTTTTGTCAATGTTTTTTGGAAAAATCTTATTTGACTCTGTAGAAGAAAGATTGAGCATTCCCATGTGCATGGGGTTCTATTAATTATTAAATCAATCTGTGTCACTCCTATTCCACACGATATAAGAATTGTTCTGGTTTATTATGTACTGGAAATGAAGCACGATAGATGATTCTATCTTTACTTATATCCGAAGCGTCTGATATTAATCCATCCATTGATGTCTCATCAGGTATTCTAACACCTGCTGGTATGAATTGAATAAAGACTCCAAAAGATGGACCTGAATAGCGAGCTCGTAGAAAATCATTGACTATTTCTGATTCTGCAAGGTCAACTTTAAATCCCTCTGGCGCTATCAACCCATCTTTACTAAAGACTAAGTCTTCTCCTCCATGACCATTACTCCATTTTCCCTCAATACTAGAGAAATCTCCATTTTTTATGGCATTAATGTCCATTTTCCCAGAAGTATTTTGATTTGATGAAGATGCTGTTGCAGCAAATTTTTCTGTTACAGATTTCCAAGTCAGACTAGATAGATTCATTCGAGCACCAGGACTGACTTCATCCTCTGTCTTAGCTTCTTTAACCTTCTCTAGTTTGTCCCCACTACTATTCAATTTCCAAATGGTATGAATGGTCTGTGGATCTCCTGCGAACGGATTCCACTGGGTATAGAGATTACCATTTTCTAATAGATAGGCCTTGAAACGTGTTCCAAGCATCTGCATTTTATTTTCAGCATTGGTGAGGCGAATAACTTTCTGATCTTTGAGTGTAAAAATATCTAAAATCTCACTACCATTTTTCGAAGAGACAATCAATTCATCAATACCATTTTTATCCATATCAACCATTGCATAGGTAAAGGCTTGACTGCGTTCTGCCATCCCTGCATAGATATTAGCAGTTAGATTGATGTTATCCTTAACCTCTGACTTATGGTCTAAAATAAATTCATAATCCTTCAAAATACTATTATAAGGACTGTAATCTACACTTGGTTTCCCCTTGTCTGCACTGCTTCCGCCAGGAATCTTATCTGAAACAGACTTCCAGCTCAAAGTCTCTAGAGAAATGGGTGAACCGACCCCAAGATCCGCTAGTTCTTGAGCTTCCTTATCCTTTACCAAAGACTGCCCATCTTCACTAAATTGGTAGTGAGCATAAATGTGACTCGTTGCTGTACCAGCTCCACGATAGAGCAGAGAATTGTCTGGAAGGATACCGACTGTCATTCTCTCACCAATCTGGTCTAAACGATTCTCTTGATTGGTCAAACGAATCACCTTTTCGTCTTTCAGCGTACGAATATCAAGTAAACTCTTTTCGCCACTCTTCATTTCAAGAGCAAGCAAGAGTTCATCCACTCCGTCGTTATTCAAATCCGTTTTGTGGTAAACCACATCTGTATAAAAGCCTTGAGAAGACTTTACTTGACTAGCCAGAGGATTGACATCCATACCTGTCGGTAAAGTACCTTTCGCTACTTTTTCATAGTCATCCAGAACCTTATTGTAGTAACTGTAATCTATATCTGGACTTGCTACTTCCTCGGTTACTGGTTCCGCGCTTTTATTCCAAGGTAGATACTGACACCCTCCTAGAACTAGTGTCAGTGAAAGTGTTGTAGCTAATAATAACTTTTTCATATTACTCCCTTATCTAAGAGAAAGGAACCAGCCTATGCCAATTCCTTTCGCTATTTTTAGTGTATCAAAATGTTACCTATTCGCAAATTGTTTTCTATTTATTTGTTATAAGCCATTTCTCACAAGCTATCATTCTAGCGAACCCACTTACCTGAGCCATCTACTTGGTAGCCATCTGGGGTACGTTCATTAACCGCCATCTTACCATTTGACTTGAGATAGTAGTCGCCTACCCATGTGTTACGAGCATAGCTGCCTTCTGATGTTAGGTAATAGTAAGAGCTATAGCTGCTATCATAGATCCACTCACTCTTAGCCATTTTACCATCTGATTTAAGGTAGTAACTTCCAGCCCAGGCATTACGTGCATAGCTACCCTCTGCTGTCAAGTAATAGTATGATTGATAGTTATTGTCATAAATCCACTCGCTCTTAGCCATATAGCCACCTGATTTGAGGTAGTAACTTCCAGCCCAAGCATTTTGAACAAAGTTACCTGAGGCATTTAGGTAGAAGTAAGAATTGTACTGAACATCAAAAATCCATTGATTCACTACTTTCACACCAGCTTGATAGTAAGAAGAACCTGACCATCCAGTTTGACCTGAGTTAGAGTTAGTAGATTGTTTTGGAGTTTCAGTAGCTTTTGGTTTTTCCGTTTCTTTAGGAGTTGAAGAGTCTAGAGGATTGACATATTTTTCATTCTTAACAGTGAATGTAGCTGATTTACCGCTGAAAATATGTAAAGTTTTAGAAGTTAGTTCATCTTCACTATAAAATTTTAGATAATATTCTCCATCAGGTACACTTGAAAAAGTTGTAGAATCTTGTAAAGTACGGGGTACAGACGCAGCATCAAATCTTCTTCCTAAAGCTTCTTTTTTAGCTATTTGTCCAGTATTTTTATTTATAAGATCTGCTCGTATATACGCATATGAGCTACCAGGTACACTTTGAACAGTCATATCAACATAGATTTTTTCATTTTCTGAACCTGGAGTAATCTTAGATTTTACCTCATGATTCTCGGTACGAGTAATCTCTGCATGTACTGTTTGCGCTGAAAAAGGTAAAACTCCTGCTGTGTCAATTGTTGATACTACTCCGACTGTTGAAAGTACCAAAGCACATACTAATAATTTCTTTTTGTTCATGTTATTCATTTCCTTTATTTTATTTTTAATATTTATTTGTTTAAAAACTATCACTCATCTATCCGACAAAACGATGGTTCTTCACACGAAAGACAACAGATTGTCCATCGTATACCTTGCCATCTTGTCCTTTTCCTTTGATAACAAAGCGATAACTACCATCTGGAGTGGCACTAAAGAAGTGACGAGTTTGAAAAGCACGTAGACTTGGATTGTAGGTCACAGTAAACTGGGTTTGTGTAGAAACTGAACCTGTATTTGCATCAACTAAGGCAAAATCATAGGCTACTTGATAAGATGAAGATGGAGTACTAGGTAGAGCGATATCAATATAGGTCATAGCATCATTGACATGATAAAGGCTTACTCCCAATGATGTTGCTTGTGAACTGCTTGCTGTATGAGTTCCCTCAGAACTAATCCACTTGCCTGAGCCATCAACTTGATAACCATCTGGTGTACGCTCATTCACTGCCATCTTACCATTTGACTTAAGATAATAATCACCTACCCATGTATTACGAGCATAGCTTCCTTCTGATGTTAAGTAATAGTATGAGCTGTAGTTATTGTCATAAATCCACTCACCTTTAGCCATCTTACCATTTGACTTGAGATAGTAATCGCCTACCCATGTATTGCGAGCGTAACTTCCTTCCGACGTTAGGTAATAATATGAACTGTAGTTCTTATCATAGATCCACTCGCTTTTAGCCATCTTACCGTTTGACTTGAGATAATAATTACCCACCCAAGTGTTACGGGCATAGTAACCATCTGAGGTTAAGTAATAATAAGCTCCATAGTTCTTATCATAAATCCACTCACTCTTAGCCATGTATCCACCTGACTTAAGATAATAATCACCCACCCAAGCATTTTGAACATAATTACCTGAAGCATCTAGGTAGAAGTAGGAATCATAGTTCTTATCGAAAATCCACTTACTAGTGACTTTAGTGCCATTTTGGTAGTAAGAAGAACCTGACCAGCCAGATGGAACTGTAGATTTTGGAATTGGAGTTGGATCTGGGGTTGGTTTTTTATCCGATTGTGGAATTGGAGCTGGATTTGGAGTTGGTTTTTTATCCGTCAGCTTCTTAACAGCCTCTTTAAACTCTTCTACAGTCCCCTTCCACTCTATGTAATTAGCACCAGACTTATTCTCATTAGCTATATAGTTGCGATCAGATTCTAGGAAATAAGATAATTCTGGAGTAGTTTTTGTAGCCGAAATAATGGGACGATTGACAGTACCTCTCCAATTTTTAAATACTTCTGAACCCTTCGGAACAAGAATATAGTATTGTGCAGATGGATTAATCGTCTGGGTGTCAGCTCTAACTGTTGACACAAAGAAAGGATTTGTATCACTTGTTGTAGTTGCAAAACCCACCGCTAAAACAGCTGAAGCAAGTAAAATGTATTTTTTCATCAAGAATCTCCTTTAAGATTTTATTGTTTACGCTTACAGTATAGCATGGTATTTACCTTATTTACGAAAAGCGTATCTATATTTACCTTTATTGAACAATTACCCCCCCCCCCCGAAAAAACGTAACTATAATTACTTTTTTCTAAAAATTCCCTTAAAAACTGGTAGAATTATGGTAGGATGAAAAAAAGACTTGAGGAGATTTAGGATGCAAGATGAAAGTATTTATGGATTAGTCTATAAGGCCATCCGTGAGGAAAGAGGGTTTACACAGAAGGAAGCTGCTGGGACTACAGTGACTCCTCATTTTTTACGTCAGTTTGAGCAAGGGAAATCTCGAATAACCATTCAAAAATTTGAAGAGATTCTTTCTAATATTGGAATTGATAAGGAGACCTTTGATAGTCTCAAAACACAGATGTTTCCAACGGAATTTCATAAATTACAGGCTCAAGTTGCTGATTTGGCCTATAAGCGTGAATTTAAAAAGATCATTAGTTTGATTAATCAACCCATGGAAAATCCTGGGATCGCTGAACACTATGTGATTGCCAATCGTGTAGTCAATAAATTTGCTATCGCAAACATCATCGGCGATTCTTTTCTGACTCCAAAAGATTACCAAGAACTAGAATATATCAAAAACTATCTGAGTGAATTAGACGACTGGAACAAAATTGAGGTCAATATCTTTTCATCTATCCTGCCTCACTTTTCAATCGAATTTTTAGATTATAGGCTCTACCACTTATTAGATACTCTAAAAAAACAGACTGAATACCATTCAATCCGTACTGCTGACTACTATATTGCCTGCTTAAGAACTGCTATCAAGCATTACTCTGTTAATGGCTACTATGATAAAGCTGAGAGCTTAGCTGTGAAAACCTTGGAAGTGATTAATACTTTCCCTCTACTGAGCACCAAGATGACAGAGATGATTAGTCTTTCCATGGAACGGGCTAATAATTTTCTCAGAAAAGATGATGTCAGAGGTCTAGAGCTTGCTAAACATATCTTTGCCAGTCTTGATAACTTTGAAAAGGTCTATCCAAATCAACTTCTGACTCGAATGAGAGAGGATTTCTTTGTTACTGTCACACAACTCAATCACACTGGACAACCTTTAGATGTCTAGTCTAGAAATAAAAAAAGCTTGAGGAACCACATATGTACTGACCCCAAAAAGT
>NZ_VMMF01000030.1:0-39315 GCF_013277075.1 Streptococcus sp. 959 | reverse complement strand
GCTAAAGATGCAGCAGATAAGGCTAAAGAAGCAATTGATGCAGCACCAAGCAATGCAGAAGTAGATAAAGCTAAAGAAGCTGGTACTGGTGAAATCGCCAAAGTTAACCCAGTAGCTAAAGAAGCAGCTAAGAAAGCAGTTGCGGATGAATTGAAAGCTAAAGAAGCAGAAATTGCTGGCCGTAACGACCTCACAGATGAAGAGAAAGCTAAAGCCAAAGAAGAAGCTCAAGCGAAAGCTAAGGAAGCAACAGATGCAATCGATGCTCAACCAAGCAACGCAGAAACACCAGAGAAAGCAGCAGAAGCTCAAACAGCAGTAGATGGTGCTAAAGATAAAGGTGTAGCAGATGTTAAAGCTGTAGATCCAGAAGCCAAAGCTAAACCAGCAGCTAAGAAAGCCATCGAAGATAAATTAGCAAAACAATTGGAAGACATTGCTAACACTCCAGATGCTACAGATGATGAGAAGAAAGTTGCAGCAGATGCAGCTAAAGCTCTAGCAGAAGGAGCTAAGAAAGAAATCGATAAAGCTGGAACAGATGCAGAAGTTAAGCAACTTCAAGAAGAAGCTGAAGGTGAAATCGAAAAATCTGTACCTGTTGTAGAAGATAAGCCAAATGCACGTAAAGCAATTGAAGATGAAGCAAAAGCTAAGAAAGAAGCAATTGATGCACGTACAGACTTAACTCCTAAAGCTAAAGAAGATCTTAAAGCTCAAGTAGATGCAATCGCAGATCAAGCTAAGAAATCTGTAGATGCAGCTAAAACATCAGAAGCTGTTGATGGAATTGAAGAGTCAGATAAAGCGGCTATTAAAGCTGTAGGTGAAGTGAATATTCCGGCTGATAAAGTTCTTGTAAATAATCCAAGTGCTTTAACAGATGATGAAAAAGCTAAGGTCTTAGAAGCTGTTAAGAAAGTAAATCCAGATGCTAAAGAAATTACTCAAGACGCAGATGGAAATGTTACTGTTACAACTCCAGATGGGCACAAAGAAATCATCACTCCTGAGCAAGTAGTGAAAACTGCAGCTACAGCAAATGATCCAAAAGCAGGCAACGATATCGTTAAACCAGCGGATAAAGTAGTTGTAAATGATCCAGCTAAGTTGACAGATGCTGAGAAGGAGAAAATTAAAGCAGCAGTTGAAGCTGTAAATCCAAACTCAATTGTAGTAGTTGATGACAAAGGAAATGCTAAAGTTTCAACTCCAGATGGTCAAACACAAGTTATTCCTGTAGAAGAATTAGTACGTACTGTTGAAGATACTAAGAAACCAAATGCAGGTAACGACATCGTTAAACCAGCAGATAAGACTGTAGTAGCAAATCCAGAAAAACTTACAGATACTGAGAAGAAAGCAATCGAAGATAAAGTTAAAGCTGTAAACCCAGATGCAACAGTAGTTGTAGATGACAAAGGAAATGTTACTGTTACAACCCCAGAAGGTAAGACAGCCGTAATTCCAGCAACAGATTTGACAAAAGATCCAGAAGCTGCAACTAAACCAAATGCAGGTAACGACATCGTTAAACCAGCAGATAAGACAGCAGTTAAAGATCCAGCTAACTTAACTCCAGAAGAGAAGAAAGCGATCGAAGATAAAGTTAAAGCTGTAAATCCAGATGCAACAGTAGTTGTAGATGATAAAGGAAATGCGACAGTTACAACCCCAGAAGGTAAGACAGCAGTAATTCCAGCAGCAGACTTGACGAAAGATTCAGAAGCTGCAACTAAACCAAATGCAGGTAACGACATCGTTAAACCAGCAGATAAGACAGCAGTTAAAGATCCAGCTAACTTAACTAAAGAAGAGAAGAAAGCGATTGAAGATAAAGTTAAAGCTGTAAACCCAGGTGCAACAGTAGTTGTAGATGATAAAGGAAATGCGACAGTCACAACCCCAGAAGGTAAGACAGCCGTAATTCCAGCAACAGATTTGACAAAAGATTCAGAAGCTGCAACTAAACCAAATGCAGGCAACGACATCGTTAAACCAGCAGATAAGACAGCAGTTAAAGATCCAGCTAACTTAACTCCAGAAGAGAAGAAAGCGATCGAAGATAAAGTTAAAGCTGTAAACCCAGGTGCAACAGTAGTAGTAGATGATAAAGGAAATGCGACAGTCACAACTCCAGAAGGTAAGACAGCCGTAATTCCAGCAACAGACTTGACTAAGTCACCAGAAGACGCAGCTAAACCAAACGCAGGAAACGACATCGTCAAACCAGCGGATAAAGTAGTTGTAGATCCAGCCAAAGGTGTAGATGAAGCAGCTAAGACAGCCATCGCAGATAAAGTTAAAGCTGTGAACCCAGGTGCAACAGTAGTAGTAGATGATAAAGGAAATGCAACAGTCACAACTCCAGAAGGTAAGACAGCCGTAATTCCAGCAACAGACTTGACTAAGTCACCAGAAGACGCAGCTAAAGCAAATGCAGGAAATGCAGTAAACACACCAGCAGCTAAGGTAGAAGTTAAAGATCCAGCCAAATTAACAGATGAAGAAAAAGCAAAAGTTAAGGAAGCAATTGAGGCAGTAAACTCAGGATCTAAAGTTGTAGTAGACGATAAAGGAAATGCAACAGTCACAACCCCAGAAGGTGATGTAGTAGTAATTCCATCAACAGACTTAACTAAATCACCAGAAGACGCAGCTAAAGCAAATGCAGGAAATGCAGTAAACACACCAGCAGCTAAGGTAGAAGTTAAAGATCCAGCCAAATTAACAGATGAAGAAAAAGCAAAAGTTAAGGAAGCAATTGAGGCAGTAAACCCAGGATCTAAAGTTGTAGTAGACGATAAAGGAAACGCAACAGTCACAACCTCAGAAGGTAAGACAGCAACCATTCCAGCAGCAGACGTAACTAAGTCAGCAGCAGATGCAGGTAAAGCAAATGCAGGAAATGCAGTAAACACACCAGCAGCTAAGGTAGAAGTTAAAGATCCAGCTAACTTAACAGACGCTGAGAAGAAAGCAATCGAAGACAAAGTTAAAGCTGTAAATCCAGGATCTAAAGTTGTAGTAGACGATAAAGGAAACGTAACAGTTACAACTCCAGAAGGTAAAACAGCAACCATTCCAGCAGCAGATGTAACTAAGTCAGCAGCAGACGCAGGTAAAGCAAATGCAGGAAATGGAGCAAACACACCAGCAACTAAGACAGTAGTAAAAGATCCAGCTAAGTTAACAGATGAAGAAAAAGCAAAAGTTAAGAAAGCAGTAGAGGATGTAAACCCAGGATCAACTGTAGTAGTAAATGATAAAGGTGATGTAATCGTTACTAAAGGTGATGGAACAGTATTAGTAATCCCAGAACTTGACTTAGTAATTCCAGAAGATAAATTAACTGATCCAACTCAACAAAATGGTGTGAACACACCAGCAACTAGAGTGTTAGTTGGAGATAAAGCTAAATTAACAGCTGATGAAATTGAAAAAGTTAAAGAATCAATTAAAGCAGTCAACCCAGGATCAACTGTAGTAGTAGACGATAAAGGAAACGCAACAGTTACAACCCCAGAAGGTAAGACAGCAACCATTCCAGCAGCTCAATTAGTTAAAGATGCTAAAGATGTTGCAGCTAAGAACAATGGTGAAAACATCAACGTTGACTTCGAAAAAGAAACAGTAGCAGACTTCAATAACTTAACAGATGCAGAAAAAGAAGCTGCAAAAGCTAAGATTAAAGGAGCAAACGCTGATGTAGTAGAAGTTATCTTCGACAAAGCAGGAAATGCAACTGTAATTACTAAAGATGGTAAAGTTTACACAATTGTAGGTAAAGATATCTTTAAACAACGTTCTTCTACAGACAATGGAAGTTCAGCTAATGCTGGTCAAACAACATCAGGACAAGCAAATGCGCGTAAAGCAGCTAAAGAATTGCCAAATACAGGTACAGCAGATTCTACTGTAGCTATGGTAGCAGCAGCCGCAAGTGCATTACTTGGTCTTGGTCTTGCAGGTCGTCGTCGTAAAGATGACGAAGAAGCTTAATTGGTAGATTGTTTGATAATTATCGAATAATAAGTCCGATTTTTAAAGCTTAAATAAGTACCTCTCATAAGAAAATCTCCTAGCAGGAAAGTCTGCTAGGAGATTTTTGCATTTCAGGAAGTGGACAGCTGACTTGGCAACCAGCTGAGGGTGAAGGTTAGTTGATCAGTTTTCAAGAGGTCTCGGTGTTGAATGCTAGATATTGGCACCTTATCCAGTCGGCATTCTTTTACAAAGTTGAAGTGGCTGTGGTTTTGCTCGGCATGGATATCTAGCCATTTACCTTCTTTAGCTAGGTAGATACGGAGGTGGTCAAAGATAGGGATTCCGAGGTCATAGCTTGGTTTTCCTGGACAGGTCGGATAAAATCCGAGAGCTGACCAGATGTACCAGGCCGAGAGACTGCCGTTATCCTCATCGCCAGGATAGGCTTCCCAACTTGGGTGAAAGGCTTTCTGACGCAAGGTCTTGATGAGAAGGGCAGTGTAGTCAGGGTAATTGCTGTAGCGGAAGAGATAAGGAATGTGGAAGCTCGGCTGGTTGGAAATGGCTATTTGTCCAAAAGGAGCAGTAGCCATCTCGCTCATTTCATGAATCTCGTAACCATAGCCTGTTGTCTCAAATAGAGGAGAATCTTGACAGGTTTTCAAAAGATAGTTGCTAAAGGCTTCTTTTCCACCCATAAGTTGGATCAAGCCTGGGATGTCGTGGAGGACACCTAGGGTTGCTTGGATGGCTGAACATTCGGCATAGTCTTGTCCCCAACTATAGGGAGAGAAGTCAGGGCGAAAGTTGCCTTGATTGTCTCGCGCTCGCATGTAGCCCGTTTCAGCGTCAAATAGATGGCAGTAATTTTGTGAAGCAGTTCTATAAGTTTCCTCGATATCATTCTGACCGAGTTTTTCGGCACAGCTAGCGATACAAAAATCGCTATAGGCATAGTCTAGGGTATGGCTGACGCTTTCGTGGTAGTCGGTAGAGAGGTAGCCAAGTTCTTGGTATTGGGCTAGTCCGTGGCGACCATTGATGCCGAGAGGGTCGGATTTGCTGGCTGTTTCAAGCATAGCCTGGAGGAGTTCTTCTTCCAAGTCGGGAGCCATGTCCTTGCAGGCGCTATCTGCGATAATACCATCTAAAAGGGTACCAGGCATCATGCCACGTTCATCTGGAGCCAGCCATTTTGGAAGAAATCCGGTATCACGGTAGCTATTGAGAAAGCCTTCTAAAAAGAGACGATAATGCTCTGGTATGATAAGGGCAAAGAGGGGGAAGGTGGTGCGGAAGGTATCCCAGAAACCATTGTTGCTAAAGAGGACACCGGGCTTGATAGTACCAGTAGCCAGATCCATGTGGATGGCTTGCCCTGATTCATCAACCTCATAAAAAGTCTGCGGGAAGAGGAAGAGTCTGTAAAGGCAGTGATCAAAGAAGGTTCGGTCAGCCTCTCCTGTCTCTATAACATCAAAACGATGGAGGAGATTTTCCCAATCCGCTTGGGCACTTGCTTTACAGTTATCAAAATCTTCTTGAGGTAGATTAAGCAGTGCTTGAGAAGGGGAGATGAAAGAAGTCGCTAGTTGGATCTCAGCATGGCTATCTGCTAAGTCAATTCGCCAGTCTTCATCTTCTTGGCTGACAGCAAGGATATCCGTATTCATTTGCAGGGAGGTGAACATAGTTAGTGGATTTTTGTTGGTTTCAGTTTTTCCTTCTTGTCTTAGGGCAAGCGTTCGCTTATCTACTTGCTCTACGGTCAGTTCATCTGCTGCGTGAAGGTAGAGGGAGAGGGCTTTGCCTTGCTTTTGTTCCAAACGAATAGAAGCACCGTAGCAAGTCGGTGTGAGCTGGCTTTCAATCTGATAGCGCAGGGAGAAAATCTTCAAATAATGAGGTTGGAAAGAGGCCTTATCCATGTCATAGGAAGATTGGCGATGGAAGAGGCTGTCTCCACCCAGTTGGCCGGTGACAGGTGTCAGAAGGAGCCAAGAGTAGTCCCCAATCCAAGGGCTGGGCTGGTGGGTTAATCGAATCCCCTGAAAAATAGGCAAATGCGGATCGAAAAACCAAGCTCCCTCCTGGTCACTGGTCTGGGGCACAAAGTAATTCATCCCGAAAGGGACGCCCGTGTAAGGCAGGGTATTTCCCCGAGAAAAGGCATGCTTGCTGGCAGTTCCAAATCGGGTATCGATGCTTTCAAGTAGTGGTTTCATAGTCTTTCCTTTAGCTGTTTTTCTACATTATATCAGAAAAAGATAGCCTTTAGAAAAGGAGTTTCAAAGATAACTATTTTGTAGAAAAATGACTATCATTTGTGTATGTATTTTCTGTCCCAAAAGCTATATACTGAAAATGAAACTTGTTTGAAAGAGGATACTGCACGATGATTTATTCAAAAGAAATTGTTAGAGAATGGCTAGATGAAGTAGCAGAGCGGGCTAAGGACCATCCAGAGTGGGTGGATGTTTTCGAGCGTTGCTACACCGACACCTTGGACAATACGGTTGAAATCCTAGAAGATGGTTCAACTTTTGTCTTGACTGGGGATATTCCTGCTATGTGGCTTCGGGATTCGACAGCCCAACTCAGACCCTACCTACATGTGGCTAAAAGAGATCCTCTCTTGCGTCAGACCATTGCAGGTTTGGTCAAACGTCAGATGACCTTGGTGCTCAAGGATCCTTATGCCAATTCCTTCAATATTGAGGAAAACTGGAAGGGGCACCATGAGACTGACCACACAGACCTTAACGGCTGGATTTGGGAACGCAAGTACGAGGTGGACTCGCTTTGCTATCCGTTGCAGTTGGCTTATCTCCTCTGGAAAGAGACTGGTGAGACTAGTCAGTTTGATGAGACTTTTGTCGCAGCGACTAAGGAAATTCTCCATCTGTGGACGGTAGAACAAGACCACAAGAACTCTCCTTATCGTTTTGTTCGGGATACGGACCGCAAGGAAGACACCTTAGTAAATGATGGCTTTGGACCTGATTTTGCAGTGACTGGTATGACTTGGTCAGCCTTCCGTCCAAGTGATGATTGTTGCCAGTATAGCTACTTGATTCCGTCCAATATGTTTGCCGTAGTAGTCTTGGGTTACGTGCAAGAAATCTTTGCCGAACTAGACCTAGCTGATAGCGAGAGTATTATTGCTGATGCTAAGTGTCTCCAGTCTGAAATCCAAGAAGGAATCGAAAACTACGCCTACACCACCAACAGCAAGGGCGAAAAGATTTATGCATTTGAAGTGGATGGCCTAGGAAATGCTAGTATTATGGATGATCCAAACGTACCAAGTTTGTTGGCGGCGCCTTATCTGGGCTACTGCGAGATTGAAGACGAAGTGTATCAAGCCACTCGTCGTACCATTCTGAGCCCGGAAAATCCATACTTCTACCAAGGAGAATACGCTAGTGGTCTCGGAAGTTCTCATACCTTCTATCGCTATATCTGGCCCATTGCCCTATCTATCCAAGGATTGACAACAAGAGATAAGGCAGAGAAGAAATTCTTGCTGGATCAGCTGGTTGCTTGCGATGGGGGCACAGGTGTCATGCATGAAAGCTTCCACGTGGACGACCCAACTCTCTACTCTCGTGAATGGTTCTCTTGGGCTAACATGATGTTCTGCGAGTTGGTCTTGGATTACCTGGATATCCGCTAAGGAACACGCTTTAGCGCAACTGATTCTTGTTAGAATCACAAATTTACATTTAAAACATTAAAATTTAAATTTAGAATGAGGTTTTACTTCATGGAAAATGTTGTTGTACATATTATCTCACATAGTCACTGGGACCGTGAGTGGTACTTGCCTTTTGAAAGCCACCGTATGCAGTTGGTGGAATTGTTTGACAATCTCTTTGATCTCTTTGAAAATGACTCTGAGTTCAAGAGTTTCCACTTAGATGGACAAACTATTGTCCTTGATGACTACTTGGAGATTCGCCCTGAAAATCGCGACAAGGTTCAACGGTACATTGACGAAGGAAAATTGAAAATTGGTCCTTTTTACATCTTGCAAGATGACTACTTGATTTCAAGTGAAGCCAATGTCCGCAATACTCTTATCGGTCAGCAAGAAGCTGCAAAATGGGGCAAATCCACTCAGATTGGCTACTTCCCAGATACCTTTGGAAATATGGGGCAAGCGCCTCAAATCCTACAAAAATCAGGCATTCACGTGGCAGCCTTTGGCCGTGGTGTCAAACCGATTGGATTTGACAACCAAGTCCTTGAAGATGAGCAATTTACTTCTCAATTTTCAGAAATGTACTGGCAGGGTGCGGATGGTAGTCGTGTCCTCGGTATCCTCTTTGCCAATTGGTACAGTAACGGGAATGAAATCCCAGTTGATAAAGACGAGGCCTTGACCTTCTGGAAACAAAAATTGTCAGATGTGCGTGACTACGCTTCGACCAACCAATGGCTGATGATGAACGGCTGTGACCACCAACCTGTACAGAAAAATCTGAGCGAAGCCATTCGTGTTGCAAATGAACTCTTCCCAGATGTGACCTTTGTGCACAGTTCCTTTGATGAATATGTTCAAGCTGTGGAAGGTGCTCTTCCTGAACACTTATCAACAGTTACAGGTGAGTTGACCAGTCAGGAAACAGACGGTTGGTACACACTTGCCAACACTTCTTCATCACGTATTTATCTCAAACAAGCCTTCCAGGAAAATAGTAATCTGCTAGAACAAGTGGTAGAACCCTTGACCATTATCACTGGTGGACACAACCACAAGGATCAGTTGACCTATGCTTGGAAAACTCTTTTGCAGAATGCGCCACATGATAGCATCTGTGGCTGTAGCGTGGACGAAGTTCACCGTGAGATGGAAACACGTTTTGCCAAGGTTAATCAAGTCGGAAACTTTGTTAAGACCAATCTTCTCAACGAGTGGAAGGGTAAAATTGCTACAGCTAAGGCTCAAAGTGACTACCTCTTTACTGTCATTAACACAGGCTTGCATGATAAGGTCGATACTGTTAGCACAGTGATTGATGTGGCGACTTGTGATTTCAAGGAATTGCACCCAACAGAAGGTTACAAGAAGATGGCTGCTCTTACCTTGCCAAGCTACCGTGTGGAGGACTTGGATGGTCGTCCTGTAGAGGCTAAAATCGAAGACCTTGGGGCTAATTTTGAGTATGATTTACCAAAAGACAAGTTCCGCCAAGCTCGTATTGCTCGTCAAGTGCGTGTGACCATTCCAGTTCACCTAGCGCCGCTTTCTTGGACAACTTTCCAATTGCTGGAAGGAGAACAAGAACACCGTGACGGTATTTACCAAAACGGAGTCATTGATACACCATTTGTAACGGTCAGTGTGGATGACAACATCACAGTTTATGATAAGACAACTCACGAAGCTTACGAAGATTTTATCCGATTTGAGGACCGTGGGGACATCGGAAATGAGTACATCTATTTCCAACCTAAAGGAACAGAGCCCATCTATGCAGAACTTAAGGGCTACGAGGTCTTGGAAAACACAGATCGCTATGCTAAGATTTTGCTCAAACATGAATTGACAGTGCCAGTAAGTGCGGATGAAAAGCTAGAAGAAGAGCAAAAAGGCATCATCGAGTTTATGAAACGTGAAGCTGGACGTTCAGAAGAATTGACAAGCATTCCTCTTGAAACTGAGTTGACTGTCTTTGTTGACAATCCACAAATCCGCTTTAAGACTCGCTTTACTAACGCTGCCAAAGACCACCGTATCCGTCTCTTGGTCAAGACTCATAACACGCGTCCAAGCAATGATTCTGAAAGCATCTATGAAGTGGTGACACGACCAAATAAACCAGCAGCTTCATGGGAAAATCCTGAAAATCCTCAACACCAACAAGCCTTTGTCAGCCTGTATGACGATGAAAAAGGTGTGACTGTATCCAACAAGGGATTGAATGAATACGAAATCCTTGGAGACGACACCATTGCCGTGACTATTTTGCGTGCCTCAGGTGAGCTGGGTGACTGGGGCTACTTCCCAACACCAGAAGCACAATGCTTGCGTGAGTTTGAAGTCGAATTCGCGATTGAATGCCACCAAGCCCAAGAACGCTTCTCAGCCTTCCGTCGTGCCAAAGCCTTGCAGACACCATTTACCAGCCTTCAGATTACTAGACAAGAAGGAAGTGTTGCTGCGACTGGTAGTCTCTTGAGTCATGCGGCACTCAGCTTACCACAAGTTTGCCCAACAGCCTTTAAGGTCGCTGAAAATGAAGAAGGCTATGTTCTTCGTTACTACAATATGTGTAGTGAAAATGTACGTGTACCGGAAAGTCAACATCTCTTCCTTGACCTACTTGAACGACCATACCCAGTTCATAGAGGCCTCATTTCACCACAAGAGATTCGTACAGAATTCATCAAAAAAGAAGAAATTTAATTTCAAAAAGTAAACATAAAAAGAAAGGAGGGGCGAAAAGGTAAGAACTAACTGCTGATTCGCCCCTTTTTATGGTAAAAACAATGACCATTGCAACGATTGATATCGGAGGGACTGGGATTAAGTTTGCAAGTCTGACTCCTGATGGGAAAATATTGGATAAGACAAGTATCCCAACACCAGAAAACTTAGAGGATTTAATAGCTTGGCTAGACCAACGCTTGTCAGAACAAGATTATAGTGGGATTGCGATGAGTGTTCCAGGTGCGGTCAATCAAGAGACAGGTGTGATTGATGGCTTCAGTGCCGTGCCCTACATCCACGGCTTTTCTTGGTATGAAGCCCTTGCCCATCATCAGCTGCCTGTCCATCTAGAGAATGATGCCAACTGCGTTGGACTTAGTGAATTGCTAGCTCATACAGAACTTGAAAATGCAGCCTGTGTCGTGATTGGTACAGGGATTGGTGGGGCCATGATTATCAATGGGAGACTTCACCGAGGTCGCCACGGTCTGGGTGGGGAATTTGGCTACATGACAATCCTTGCCCCTGCTGAAAAGCTTAACAACTGGTCGCAACTAGCGTCAACTGGAAATATGGTGCGCTACGTGATTGAAAAATCTGGTCAGACTGACTGGGACGGTCGCAAGATTTATCAAGAGGCCGCAGCAGGAAATGCCCTTTGTCAAGAAGCCATTGAGCGCATGAACTGCAATCTGGCGCAAGGCTTGCTCAATATTCAGTATCTCATCGACCCAGATGTCATTAGTCTGGGAGGATCTATCAGTCAGAATCCCGACTTTATCCAAGGTGTTCAAAAAGCTGTCGATGAATTTGTCGAAACCTACGAAGAATACACGGTCGCACCAGTTATCCAAGCTTGCACCTATCATGCAGATGCCAATCTCTACGGTGCCCTTGTCAACTGGCTACAGGAGGAAAACCAATGGTAAGATTTACAGGAATTAGTGACAAACAAGCGCAAACTATTGAGGTTTTAAACGGTCACATTTCTTTGCCAGATGTAGAGATAGATGTCACTCAGTCTGACCAAGCCTCTATCTCTATCAAGGGTGAGAGTGGTCATTATCAATTGACCTACCGCAAACCTCACCAACTCTATCGCGCCTTGTCCTTGTTGGCAACGGCTCTAGCAGAATCTGACAAGGTCGAGATTGAAGAACAGGCAGCATATGAAGATTTAGCCTATATGGCTGACTGTTCGCGAAATGCGGTGCTGAATGTGGCATCTGCCAAGCAGATGATTGAGGTCTTGGCTCTCATGGGCTATTCAACCTTTGAGCTTTACATGGAAGACACCTACCAGATTGAAGGACAACCTTACTTTGGCTATTTCCGTGGAGCCTACTCAGCTGAGGAATTGCAGGAAATCGAAGCCTATGCCCAACAGTTTGACATGACCTTTGTGCCTTGCATTCAGACCTTGGCCCACTTGTCAGCCTTTGTCAAATGGGGTGTCAAAGAAGTGCAGGAACTCCGTGATGTAGAGGATATTCTTCTCATTGGAGAAGAAAAGGTTTATAACCTGATTGATGGCATGTTTGCGACGCTATCTAAACTGAAGACTCGCAAGGTCAATATCGGGATGGACGAAGCCCACTTGGTTGGTTTGGGACGCTACTTGATTCTGAACGGTGTTGTGGATCGTAGTCTCCTCATGTGCCAACACTTGGAGCGTGTGCTGGATATTGCAGACAAATATGGATTCCACTGCCAGATGTGGAGCGATATGTTCTTCAAACTCATGTCGGCAGATGGCCAGTACGACCGTGATGTTGAAATTCCAGAGGAAACTCGTGTTTACTTAGACCGTCTCAAAGATCGTGTAACCTTGGTTTACTGGGATTACTACCAGGATAGCGAGGAAAAATATAATCGCAACTTCCGCAACCATCACAAGATTAGCCATGACCTTGCCTTTGCAGGAGGTGCTTGGAAGTGGATCGGTTTCACACCCAATAACCATTTCAGCCGTCTCATCGCAGTCGAAGCCAATAAAGCTTGCCGTGCCAATGAGATCAAAGAAGTCATTGTGACGGGTTGGGGGGACAATGGTGGTGAAACTGCTCAGTTTTCTATCCTACCAAGCCTGCAAATCTGGGCAGAACTCAGCTATCGCAATGATCTAGACCGTTTGTCAGCTCACTTCAAGACCAATACAGGTCTTTCGGTTGAGGATTTCATGCAGATTGACCTAGCTAACCTCTTGCCAGATCTACCAAGCAATCTCAGTGGTATCAATCCCAACCGCTATGTCTTTTATCAGGATGTTCTCTGCCCGATTCTTGATCGACACATGACACCTGAACAGGACAAGCCACACTTCTCTCAGGCTTCTGAGACGCTTGCTGACATTAAAGAAAAAGCTGGAAACTATGCCTATCTTTTTGAAACTCAGGCCCAGTTGAACCATATTTTAAGTAGCAAAGTCGATGTGGGACGACGCATTCGTCAGGCTTACCAAACGGATGATAAGGACAATCTGCAAGAAATCGCAAGACAAGAATTACCAGAACTCAGAAGCCAAATCGAACACTTCCATGCTCTCTTTAGCCACCAATGGCTGAAAGAAAACAAGGTCTTTGGCTTGGATACAGTTGACATCCGTATGGGCGGACTCTTGCAACGCATCAAACGAGCAGAAAGCCGCATCGAGGCTTATCTGGCTGATCAGCTTGACCGCATCGACGAGCTAGAAGTGGAAATCTTACCATTTACGGACTTCTACGCAGACAAAGACTTCGCAGCCACAACAGCCAACCAGTGGCATACTATTGCGACAGCTTCAACCATTTATACAACTTAGAAACAAGAACAGTGTCTCTTGTTCAGAGTGTTTCTCGTGAAACATCCCTTTCTTCAAAAGTACTCCACATAAAATAATTTGTGGAGTTTTTTCTATAATTAGTAGTTTAACCTAACCTGCAAATAGGAGTATACTAATAATGTAATCGTTATCAAAAGTCTAAAAAGGAATTTTTAGATGGATATCAAAATAAAAAGGGAGGAAATTATGAATAAGTTTTCAAAAACCTTGAGAGACAACTGGATCTTTCTCTTGATGGTTTTACCAGGGGCACTCTGGTTGATTCTATTCTTCTACATTCCAGTATTTGGGAACGTGGTTGCCTTTAAAGACTACCACATGACCAGTAATGGTTTCATAGATAGTATCATGAATAGTAAATGGGTCGGACTCGATAATTTCAGATTCTTATTTAGTTCAAAAGACGCCTTTATTATCACACGAAATACTGTCCTCTACAATCTCGGCTTTATCTTTATTGGTTTGATTGTATCTGTAGGAATTGCCATCATCCTCAGTGAACTCCGTTCTAAGAGAATGGTTAAGATCTTCCAAACTTCTATGTTGTTCCCTTACTTCTTGTCTTGGGTTATCATCAGTTTCTTTACAGATGCCTTCCTAAACATTGATAAAGGGGTCTTCAACCATTTATTGGAAACTCTTGGTCTCAAAGAAATCAATTTCTACGCTGACTTGGGTATCTGGCCATATCTCCTACTTTTCCTAGGTATTTGGAAAGGCTTTGGATATAGTAGTGTCATGTACTATGCGACCATCATGGGAATTGATCCAACCTACTATGAAGCAGCGACAGTAGACGGAGCCAGCAAATGGCAACGTATTCGCAACGTAACCATTCCGCAGTTGACACCATTGGTAACTGTATTGACTATCCTTGCAGTCGGAAATATCTTCCGTGCAGACTTCGGTCTCTTCTACCAAATCCCACACAATGCTGGCCAGCTTTACAACGTAACCAACGTCTTGGATGTTTATGTCTATAACGGATTGACTCAGACAGCGGATATCGGCATGGCATCAGCAGCAGGTCTCTATCAATCAGTTGTCGGTTTGATTCTGGTTATCCTATCAAACTTACTTGCAAGACGAGTTGATCCAAACTCAGCCTTGTTCTAGAAAGGAGGAGAATATGGCAGAAAAGAAAATTAAAAAAGAAAAAATTGATAATGTCGGCATTCACTCCTTCAGTAAGAAAGCAGATATCTTCTTCAGTACCATTTCTGGTTTGATTGCCCTCTCTTGTATCCTACCCTTTGTATTCGTTATCGTTATTTCGGTGACAGATGAAAAGAGTATCCTCCAAAATGGCTATAGCTTCTTCCCATCCCAATTTGGCTTAGACGGTTTTGAATTTTTGGCACAGTTTAAGGATAAAATTCTCCAAGCCCTCTTCATCTCAGTCTTTGTAACAGTGGTGGGGACTATCACAAACGTTTTTATCACAACAACTTATGCCTATGCTATTTCACGGACAACCTTTAAGTATCGCAGATTCTTTACGATTTTTGCCCTTCTTAGTATGTTGTTCAACGCTGGTTTGGTACCGGGCTATATCGTGGTCACTCGTTTACTTCAACTTGGTGATACAGTTTGGGCCTTGATTGTTCCAATGCTTCTCTCACCATTTAACATCATCTTGATGCGTTCCTTCTTTAAGAAGACCATTCCAGAAGCCATTCTTGAATCCGCTCGTATCGATGGTGCTAGTGAGGCCCGGATCTTCTTCCAAATCTGTTTGCCATTGTCACTACCAGGTATCGCAACCATCACGCTCTTGACAGCTCTTGGTTTCTGGAATGACTGGTTCAACGCCCTTCTTTATATCAAGAGTGACAACTTGTATCCATTGCAATATTTGCTTATGCAAATCCAACAAAATATGGACTACATCGCCAAAGCAGTCGGCCTATCTGGTCAACTGGGAGTTGCTCTTCCAAAAGAAACAGGTCGTATGGCCATGGTTGTGGTCGCAACCCTTCCAATCGCGATTCTATATCCATTCTTCCAACGCTACTTTGTAAAAGGTTTGACTATCGGTGGTGTGAAAGAATAGTGCTTGTTGAGAAAAAAATTTCTCGTTTCCAAACTTCCCTTGAGTGAAGTTAAGATCATTACATTGTTTATAAGTTTAAAAATAAAAAAAGGAGTTTTTGTCATGAAAAACTGGAAAAAATATGCTTTTGCATCTGCTAGCGTAGTCGCTTTGGCTGCTGGTCTCGCTGCTTGTGGAAACCTTTCAGGTAACAACAAGAAAGCTGCTGACTCAGCTTCAGGTGAAAAACCTGTTATCAAAATGTACCAAATCGGTGACAAACCAGATAACTTGGATGAATTGCTAGAAAATGCTAACAAAATCATCGGAGAAAAAGTTGGTGCTAAATTGGATATCCAATATCTTGGATGGGGTGACTATGATAAGAAAATGTCAGTTATCACATCATCTGGTGAAAACTACGATATCGCCTTTGCATCTAACTATGTTGTAAATGCTCAAAAAGGTGCCTATGCTGACTTGACAGAATTGTACAAAAAAGAAGGTAAAGACCTTTACAAAGCACTTGACCCAGCTTACATCAAAGGTAACAGCATTAACGGTAAAATTTACGCAGTTCCAGTTGCAGCCAACGTTGCATCATCTCAAAACTTCGCCTTCAACGGAACTCTTCTTGCTAAATACGGTATCGATATTTCAGGTGTCACTTCATATGAAACACTTGAACCAGTCTTGAAACAAATCAAAGAAAAAGCTCCAGATGTAGTGCCATTTGCGGTTACTAAGAACTTCATCCCATCTGATAACTTTGACTACCCAGTTCCAAATGGACTTCCATTCGTTATCGACCTTGAAGGCGACACTACTAAGATCGTAAACCGTTACGAAGTGCCTCGCTTTAAAGAACACTTGAAGACTCTTCACAAATTCTATGAAGCTGGATACATTCCAAAAGATGTAGCAACAAGCGATACTTCATTTGAACTTCAACAAGATACTTGGTTCGTTCGTGAAGAAACAGTAGGACCAGCTGACTACGGTAACAGCTTGCTTTCACGTGTTGCGAACAAAGATATCCAAATCAAACCAATTACTAACTTCATCAAGAAAAACCAAACAACACAAGTTGCTAACTTTGTTATCTCAAACAACTCTAAGAACAAAGAAAAATCAATGGAAGTGTTGAACCTCTTGAATACTAACCCAGAACTCTTGAACGGTCTTGTTTATGGTCCAGAAGGCAAGAACTGGGAAAAAATTGCAGGTAAAGAAAATCGTGTACGCGTCCTTGATGGCTACAAAGGAAACACTCACATGGGTGGATGGAACACTGGTAACAACTGGATCCTTTACATCAACGAAAACGTTACAGATCAACAAATCGAAGATTCTAAGAAACAATTGGCTGAAGCTAAAGAATCTCCAGCGCTTGGATTCATCTTTAACACTGACAATGTGAAATCTGAAATCTCAGCTATCTCTAACACAATGCAACAATTCGATACAGCTATCAACACTGGTACTGTAGACCCAGACAAAGCTATTCCAGAATTGATGGAAAAATTGAAATCTGAAGGTGCTTACGATAAAGTATTGAATGAAATGCAAAAACAATACGATGAATTCTTGAAAAACAAAAAATCATAAGATCAATTGATTTCGTGTATTCATTCCTAATTCCTAAAAATGTGATCACTGCCTTCCTTAGTTCTCTAGGGGAGGTAGTGATTTTTTGAAATCAGGACATGTATATCCATGTTTCGGATTTTTCCTCTTAAACCATTCAGGAAATCTCAAGCACTATTTAGGATTTAGAGTAAGGATTTAGGAAAATATGGCTTATATTAGAGATGTTCCGAGTTTACAAAGGAGGGATCACATGAAAAAGTATCAGCTTCTCTTCAAAATAAGTGCTGTCTTGTCTTACCTGTTTTTTGTATTTGGACTTTCTCAGCTGACCCTTATCATTCAAAACTATTGGCAATTTTCTTCTCAGGTAGGAAATTTTTTCTGGATTCGAAATATCTTGAGTTTGCTATTTAGCGGAGTCATGATTTGGATTCTGTTTAAGACAGGCCACGGCTATCTCTTTCGCATTCCAAGAAAAAAATGGCTTTGGTATTTGATTTTGACAGTATTAGTGGTAGTGCTCCAGATCTCTTTTAACGTTCAGACAGCTAAACATGTTCAGTCAACTGCTGAAGGTTGGGCCGTATTGATCGGTTATAGTGGGACCAACTTTGCCGAGTTCGGTATCTATATAACTCTGTTCTTTCTAGTGCCACTGATGGAAGAGTTAATCTATAGAGGATTACTTCAACACGCCTTCTTTAAACATTCGCGATTTGACCTTGATTTGCTTCTTCCGTCAATTTTATTTGCTCTTCCTCATTTTTCAAGCCTGCCTAGTCTGTTAGATATATTTGTATTTGCAACAGTTGGAATCATCTTTGCTGGTTTGATCCGTTATACCAAGAGCATTTATCCTTCCTATGCGGTGCATGTGATCAATAATATTGTGGCGACCTTGCCATTTCTGCTGACTTTTTTACATAGGGTGTTTGGATAAAATACTGACAGACGAGTTAGGAATGATAGTTTTTTCAATTTATAAGCGAGTTTCAGGAGGTAAATGAGTATGACACCATTAAAATGGTTTGCGGGAGGAAGCGAAAGACGTAGTGAAGCCCTGACGATCATAAATCATCTATTGGAAGATATAAAGGATACGCCTCAACTTGTTCCTTTGGAAAATCAGTTAGTGATTTATAAAAGACGATTAAAGGACGATGGGACCTCTGTTCCATTTATTCTAAGCCAAATGAACGTTGATATCTCACGTGTGTTGATTGACCATAAGCTGAATTTGTCAGAAAGTCAAGCCGAGCAGATAAAGAAATTAAGAGAATTATCGGCGATTCGCTATGGTTACTAATGAAATGCAGGGATAAATTCCTTTCTACAATTTCCAGTCAAATAAATTGCATTCGTTTTCTTAAGCAGGTATACTAGTATGGATAAATAAAAAATTTAGAAAATTTAAGAATAGAAAAGAGAACAAATCTTATGGCAAAAGATATTCGTGTCTTACTTTACTACCTTTATACTCCAATTGAAAATGCAGAGCAATTTGCTGCAGACCACTTGGCTTTCTGTAAATCAATCGGCCTTAAAGGCCGTATACTAGTCGCTGACGAAGGAATTAACGGAACAGTTTCAGGTGATTACGAAACAACTCAAAAATACATGGACTATGTTCACAGCCTTCCAGGAATGGAAGACCTATGGTTTAAGATTGACGAAGAAAATGAACAAGCCTTCAAGAAGATGTTTGTTCGCTACAAGAAAGAAATTGTCCACCTTGGTTTGGAAGACAACGACTTTGACAACGACATAAACCCACTTGAAACAACAGGTGCTTACTTGTCTCCAAAAGAGTTCAAAGAAGCCCTTCTTGACGAAGATACAGTTGTCCTTGACACACGTAACGACTATGAGTACGACCTAGGACACTTCCGTGGAGCTATCCGTCCAGATATCCGCAACTTCCGTGAGTTGCCACAATGGGTCCGTGACAACAAGGAAAAATTCATGGACAAGCGTGTCGTGGTTTACTGTACAGGTGGCGTTCGCTGTGAGAAATTCTCAGGCTGGATGGTCCGTGAAGGCTACAAAGATGTCGGTCAATTGCATGGAGGAATCGCAACTTACGGTAAAGACCCAGAAGTTCAAGGTGAGCTTTGGGATGGGAAAATGTACGTCTTTGACGAGCGTATCGCAGTTGATGTTAACCATGTCAATCCAACCATTGTAGGGAAAGACTGGTTTGATGGAACACCATGTGAACGTTATGTAAACTGTGGAAATCCATTCTGTAACCGTCGTATCTTGACATCAGAAGAAAATGAAGACAAGTACCTTCGTGGGTGCTCACACGAGTGCCGTGTTCACCCACGTAACCGCTATGTTTCAGAAAATGAATTGACACAAGCAGAAGTGGTCGAGCGCTTAGCCACTATCGGTGAAAGCTTGGATCAAGCAGCTACTGTATAAGATTAAACAGTCCTCAGGGGCTGTTTTTCTATGCTTTTTACTCAAAAATCTAAAGTTTGTTTCTGTATCTTTCAGAAAAATAGGGTATACTATATGTAAACGATTTCAAAAGGAGTCTAGTTATGACAAGAACATTTTTTATTCCAAATAAACAGAGCATTCTAGGAGAACAGGAGATTTTGACTGCCAAGTCGATCTTGGGCTTGGTAGATGGTTTGGAGTCACATAGCTATGATGCAGTCTATCTCCGTCAGCCTATTAACCGTCTCGAGTATATCGAATGTGCGATAGTGGGGCAATCACAATTTCTCTTTAAGGTTAGTTATGCTGATGGTCAAAAGGCTTACCGTGTCGATCTTCCTGACCTACTAACGAAGACAGACTGGGAGATCATCAAGTCATTTTTAGATGCTCTACTTGCTTATACAGGAACTGAGATTGAGGGACTCGATGATTTTGACTTTGAAGCTTATTTCCAAGCAGGTATTCAAGCTCATCTAGCAGACACTGCAGCTCGTTTTACGATTTGCCAAGGAATTTTTAATCCTGTTTTCTTTAGTCATGAGGACTTGAAGAGCTTTTTAGAGGAAGATGGCTTGGCTCAATTTGAAGCGCGTGTGCGTGCGGTTCAAGAGACAGATGCTTACTTTGCAAGAGTTTCCTTCTATCAGGATGGAGAAGGACAAGTTCACGGTGTTTACCATCTGGCTCAAGGCGTCAAGACCGTTTTACCGAGAGAGCCATTTGTTCCTGTAGCCTATATTGAGCAATTGGTGGATAAGGAAGTCCAGTGGGAGATTGACTTGGTTCAAATCACAGGAGATGGCTCTAAACCAGAAGACTATGAAGCTGTCGCTCGCTTGGACTATGCAAAATTCCTAGAGTCACTACCATCAGCATATTACCACCAACTAGATGCTAATCAATTAGAAGTGCAACCCATCTTAGACAAAGATTTTAAAGCATTAGCACAAGAAGAGTAAAACAGAAGCAGGTCAATCGACTTGCTTTTTAGCATATAAAAAATCCTGCCATGGAAGACAGGATTGAAGTTTAAAGAAAGGCCAAGATACGGAGATAATCTCCAATCAGTGCCACTTCAGCTACAAAGAAGAGGAGGATAATGACTCCGTTCACAAGGACAGATAAGAATAATTGATAGAAGGAGTCAGTTTCACTTGCTTGACTTGGTCTTGTAATAATATGGAGGCTAGCAAGTAGAATGATTCCAATGCTAATCACACACAAGAGGGCTGTAAATCGTAGGCTGTCAAAGAAGGCAAAGAAACTAGCAATAGCAGTGAGGAAGATTGGAATTGCCAAGAGTTGACTATATTGTTGGAGAACCTTCTCTAGCGTCCAGTCTTTTTCCTGGTGGATAAATCGTCTCACAACGAAACTACCCAAGAGAAATGAAAAGAAGAAGAGTGTTGTTGCTACTAGGATAGAGATAATCGAAAAGAGATTTAATGAAGCAAATTGTTCAGGGAAGTGATTATGCATAGTTGCTATATGTCCATAGTAAGCATGTTTGAGGTGGTAGATACTAAAGAAAAAGGAAGATGCAGAAAACAGAATGAGTAAGAGAAAGGCTGTATAACTGTGTGTACTACTTGTTTCAAGCTTGCTTGTAGGAGATTTGATTGCTTCCGCTAGCCAAGACCAAAAATCAAGCGCTTGCTCTTTCCATCTATCCGTAGATTTTGGAGCTTGGTCGGGGATATAAGGACTTTCTAAGGATTGACTGATAAGAAGTGGCTCTTTCGTGGTTGTTTTTTGCTGAGGAAGTGCCTCTTGGCTTTCTTCAGCTATAGTGACTTTTTCGGTTTCACTAGGAAGATCTGACTCTTCTTCAGTAGAATGGGATGCCTTCTTTTCTTCTATTTCTGTTCTCGCTTCACCGTCTTCAGGCGTTTCAATTTTCTCTTCTTGCTGGCTTTCCAATTCGACTTCAGCTTGAGAAACTTCCTTCTCTAACTGAGTATTTTTTTCAATTGGCGTATCGAGATCGGCTATCGTTTCTTCAGCCTTGTCTGCAACATCTTGGACTTGTTCATCAGGCTTGTTCTTGCTTGTTGTTTTTACAAAATCATTACTTTCAAACCATTCTTGTTTCATGGTAGAACCTCCTTTTTAGTGGGTTATGTGTCATAGTGGTCGATATAAATAGGTTTATTAAGGTCTGTTAGCTGTAGTTTCAAGACTAATATAATCATCAGCCTTAGCGATGAGTTGACCTTTTGCATCAGTTTTTTCAGTTTTGTAAGGGTTGCTGAATTCGTTGGGGTGGCGTTGACTCTCATCTCTCGATAACTGATAAATAGGACCATGGTGACTCGAGAGGTCTAAGTTAATTTCTTGGCTTTCTTTTTGAGTTAGCATGATACTGAGCGCATTTTTAGAAGATAGTTCTACTTTACCATATACTTTAATATTTTCAGCGCGGAAGTGATGTTCTGTTGACTCTAGCTGACTATCTGTAAGGTCTGTATCAAAGATATTAACTATATTAGGGGTTGTGAGTTTACTGTTTTTGATACGACTTCCTTTAATTCGGAGGATATAGCTGTTTGTATTGAGGGTCGCATTTTCAAGGCTAGCATTAGTGATACTGGTTTGTCCACGATTGGCTGACACGTTGATCCCTTTGAGAGCTCTCCCTTTTGGCAATTGGAGAATAACTTCATCAAAACGACGAGAGTAGCTACTTGCGATATGGAGAATCCCGCCAATTCCAGAAGAGAGAAATGGAGTTTCAGACAGTTTCTTATCAGTGAGGCTCAGCGTTTTATCGTTTTGATTTGTGATAAGATCATGGTGAGCAGAAATAGATGGATGATAAGAAATGTGGATTTGATCATCGAAAGAGTCTGTGATGGTCAGAGCGTGCTGGTGGAGAGTGATCTCTAAATTTTCGACTTCCTTGCCAAAGGTCAACTCTTCCATCCGACTATCATAGACAGGCTCCTTGGACATGGCAAGTAGGCTCTTGATCCCGTCAGATTGGATACCTACAAAGAGCAGGATAAATCCGACAACGGTAGTCACCACACCAAAAATGAGAAATCCTCTTGTCAATTTATGCATGATGATCACCTCTCTTTCCTTTTTTAAGAACAAATTGCACCAGGCGAACAATGAGTAGGCCGAAGAAGCGGGCTACATAGGAAATACCTAGTAAGACTAGTGAAGAAGCACCGATAGCCAGTAAACCAGAACCAAAAATCAAGATAAAGGCTGATTTGGCTTGGGCTAAGATAGTAAAACTTTCAACTAAAAATAGGAATCCGCCAATGATACCAAGTATGGAAATCGCAAAGAAAGCCAGAATGACAGTCAAAGCTGCCACAAGGATTCCGAACAGGGCCACGAGGATGGCGATTCCCAGAGGAATACCGATGGGTGCTGCAAGGAGAGCTAACAAGGCGATATGCAAAATTTGTCGGTTATTTTTTTGAGCGGGTGCCTCATTGATTTTTTTATCGAGAAGATTGGAGAGAACTTCGTGGGCCGCTTCTTTGGGAGTTCCCAAGCTAGCGATAAGTTCTTCTTCTCCTTCGACTCCAGCATCGTCAAAGAGTTCCCTGAAATAGTCCATGGCTTCAATTTGGTCAGCCTGAGGCAGTTTTTTGAGATAGAGTTCTAGCTGAGTCAGGTATTCAGTTCTTGTCATGGCGGATACTCCCTTCTATGATGCCATTTATGGTGTCTGTATAAAGTGCCCATTCATCTTTTAGGGTCAAGAGCTGTTCTATACCACCATTTGTCAAGGAGTAGTATTTGCGCATGCGACCTTGGAACTCTCTAGAATAGGTTGTCAGAAAGCTATTGCCTTCCAATTTTTTTAGGATAGGATAGAGTGTAGATTCTTTGATATTAGCGATCAGCTTAATGGTTTGGCTAATCTCATAACCATAAGAATCATCCTGCTCCAGTACGGCCAAGATGAGAAATTCAATCAAGGCAGAGGATGTTGGAAAGTACATGGGGAACCTCCTTTTCTAATGTGTAAGATTTTTATATATAATTTTTCTACACATACATTGTACATCTAAAAGAAAGCCCTGTCAAGAGAAATGTGTAAAATTTTTATATATAAAAAACTTCTAGGAAAAACTAGAAGTTTAGAGGATTTTATCGGCTCTGTCCACTGTAAAGAGGGCCACAGTCATCAGGATATCGACGAGCAAGAGGGCAGCTACAGCTGGCACCCAAGAATGGAACAGGTCAAAACTGTAACCAAAGAGAGTCGGTCCAAAGGCTGCTAGGATATAACCCCCTGTTTGAGATAGGCCAGATAATTGGGCTGTCTTTTCAGGGGCGCTTGTCTTGAGTGAAAAGTTGACCATGAGATAAGGGAAGAGGGCACTGGTTGCAGTTCCGATGAGGAGATGGATGGCAAGCCAGTAAAAGAAATTACCGACTGGGAAAAAGAGCATGGAAATGCCGACCACGCCAGCTAGTGAAACCAGAGTGAGCATGAGCTGACGGTTGCGAGTAGATAAGCTGGTTGTTAGGCTTGGGATGGTCATTGAAAAAGGAATGCTAATCAGCGAGAAGATAGAAGTCAGCAAGCCAGCTTCGTGACTGGATAGGCCTGCGTGGATAGCCATGGTAGGTAACCAGGTCATAGCGGTGTAAAAGAGCAAGGATTGAAAACCGGCAAAGACAATAACTGCCCAGACCTGTTTATTACGCATGACCTTTGTTTGACTTTTTTGTTTGGTTTGTGGAGCCAGTCTGTGATTATAGCGGTGATTTGGCAACCAGACCAAAAAAGTTGCTAGACAGAGTAGGGTGAGGAGGATGATAAGGCCTTTCCAAGAACTAGCTTGTGTAATGGGCACAGCCAGATAGGAAGCCAGAGCCGTCGCAATCCCCATAGATGTTACATATAAGGTGGTCAGAAAACCAATTTTCTTTGGTTGATTAGCTTGGATAAGACTAGGAAGCAGAACATTAATGACTGCGATACTGGCCCCAACCATCAAGGTTCCTAGATAGAGCAGGGGTAGATTGATTAGTCGAATCAGAGAACCAATGGTCAAGAAGAAGAGGCTATAGGTAAAGAGATGCTCCAAGCCGATTTTCTGAGCCAGTCGGGTAGAAAATAGCGAGAAGAGGGTAAACATGAGGAGAGGAAGGCTGGTCAAGACACCTAGCGAACTAACTTCTACTCCCAGACCTTGCGAAATATCTCCCAAAATAATGGGTAAAACAGTAAAAGGAGTCCGCAAGGAAACACCAATCAGGATAATACCTGGAACAAAAAAAAGTGATTGCTTTTTCATATAATACCTCTTCTAACTGATTTTAATAACAGCTTATTTTAAGGCTTTTTCACTATAATGTCAAGTAAGGTTTCTGGCTTTCAAGATAAAAATGGGAAAGTCATGAAAATTATGATAAAATAGTGGAAGGAAATCTATACATTGGAGAAAAACTGTGTCTGAAAAGCAAAAAATCAGCGTATTGATGTCGGTCTATATTAAGGAAAATCCGACATTTTTAAAGGATGCTATTGAGAGTGTTCAAAATCAGACCCTGAAACCGAGCGAGTTAGTTCTGGTTGAGGATGGGCCTTTGACACCTGAGCTCTATCAGGTGTTAGACCAAGTGGAAGCCCAGTCTGAAATTCCAGTGAAACGCTGTCCTCTTGAGCAGAATCAAGGTTTGGGTCTGGCTCTTCGATACGGTGTTTTACAGTGTCAGTATGATATCATCGCTCGTATGGATACGGATGATATAGCTGTTCCAGACCGTTTTGAGAAACAGGTTCAGCTAATGGAGAAGGACAACCTCGACCTATTAGGTGGCCATATTGCAGAGTTTATTGACAATCCTGATGAGATTGTTTCTTACCGTCGTGTTCCGACTCAACATGTAGATATTGTGGCTTATCAAAGGATGAGAAGTGCCTTTAACCACATGACTGTTATGTTTAAGAAGGACATGGTTCTCAAGGCGGGCAACTATGAGGATGGGCTTTATATGGAAGATGACCTCCTATGGCTCAATATGATTGCTGCAGGAGCCAAGACTGGCAACCTGGATCAAATCTTGTGTCAGGTTCGTGTCGGAGCAGGGATGTTTGAGCGTCGTGGGGGACTGCGTTACCTCAAACTCTATCGTCAGGCTCGTCAGCGCATGCTGAAGCGAGGACAAATTTCTTATCTGGAATATGCCAAGAGTGTTGCGATTCAGATGGTTGTTGCCCTTTGTCCAGGATTTATCCGACAGTTTATTTTTATGAAACTGTTACGAAAAAGCAAGTAAAAGATTGTAGCAAATCGTAAACTAGAGAAAAAGTGTTATAATAACAATATAAATATTCGGCTCTTTTAAGGAGGAGTAAACTTCTATGAATAAAAAACTCACAGATTATGTGATTGATCTGGTGGAAATTTTAAATAAACAACAAAAACAGGTCTTCTGGGGAATATTTGATATTTTCAGTATGGTGGTTTCCATCATTGTATCTTATATCTTATTCTACGGCTTGATTAATCCAGCACCTGTTGACTACATTATCTATACGAGTTTGGCCTTCCTGTTCTATCAATTGATGATTGCATTTTGGGGGTTGAACGCTAGTATTAGTCGTTACAGCAAGATTACGGATTTCATGAAAATCTTTTTTGGTGTGACTGCTAGCAGTGTCTTGTCATATAGTATCTGCTATGCCTTCTTACCCCTCTTCTCCATCCGTTTTATCGTGCTCTTTATCTTGTTGAGTACCTTCTTGATTTTATTGCCACGGATTACTTGGCAGTTAATCTACTCTAAACGCAAACAAGGCAGTGGTGATGGGGAACACCGTCGAACCTTCTTGATAGGTGCTGGCGATGGTGGAGCTCTCTTTATGAACAGCTACCAACATCCAACCAGTGATTTGGAACTCGTCGGTATTTTGGATAAGGATGCTAAGAAAAAGGGTCAAAAACTTGGTGGTATCCCTGTTTTGGGCTCTTATGACAATCTGCCTGAATTAGCCAAACGCCATCAAATCGAGCGTGTTATCGTTGCGATTCCGTCGCTAGATCCGTCAGAATATGAACGTATCTTGCAGATGTGTAATAAACTGGGTGTCAAATGTTACAAGATGCCTAAGGTTGAAACAGTTGTCCAGGGACTTCACCAAGCAGGTGGAGGATTCCAGAAGATTGATATCACAGACCTTTTGGGTCGTCAGGAAATCCGTCTTGACGAATCGCGTCTGGGCGCAGAACTTACAGGGAAAACAATCTTGGTTACAGGTGCTGGTGGCTCAATCGGTTCTGAAATCTGTCGCCAAGTTAGTCGCTTCAATCCTGAGCGCATTGTCTTGCTCGGTCACGGGGAAAACTCAATCTACCTTGTGTATCATGAATTGATTCGCAAGTTCCAAGGGATTGATTATGTACCAGTTATTGCAGATATTCAAGACTATGACCGTCTGTTGCAGGTCTTCGAGCAGTATAAGCCTGCTATTGTTTACCATGCAGCTGCCCACAAGCACGTTCCTATGATGGAGCGCAATCCAAAAGAAGCCTTCAAAAACAATATCCGTGGAACCTACAATGTTGCTAAGGCTGTTGATGAAGCCAAAGTACCTAAGATGGTTATGATTTCAACGGATAAGGCGGTCAATCCACCCAATGTTATGGGAGCAACCAAGCGCGTGGCTGAGTTGATTGTCACTGGTTTTAACCAACGTAGCCAATCTACCTACTGTGCAGTTCGGTTTGGGAATGTTCTTGGTAGCCGTGGTAGTGTGATTCCAGTCTTTGAACGTCAGATTGCTGAAGGTGGTCCTGTAACGGTGACAGACCTCCGCATGACCCGTTACTTTATGACTATTCCAGAAGCTAGCCGTTTGGTTATCCATGCTGGCGCTTATGCTAAAGATGGAGAAGTCTTTATTCTTGATATGGGTAAACCAGTCAAGATTTATGATTTGGCCAAGAAAATGGTCCTTCTAAGTGGACACACTGAAAGCGAAATTCCAATCGTTGAAGTTGGAATCCGTCCAGGTGAAAAACTTTACGAAGAACTCTTGGTATCAACCGAACTCGTTGACAATCAGGTTATGGATAAAATTTTCGTTGGTAAGGTTAATGTCATGCCTCTAGAAGTCATCGATCAAAAGATTGAAGAGTTCCGAACTCTTAGTGGAGATGAGTTGAAGCAAGCTATTATCGCCTTTGCCAATCAAACAACTCACGTTGAATAAAAAAGAAAACGCATATTATCAGGACTTGAAACTGAACTGCACCCCAAAAGTTAGACAGAAAAAATCTAACTTTTGGGGTGTTTTTATTATGAAATTAACTTATGATAATAAAGTTCAAATCTATAAACTTAGAAAACAAGGATATAGCTTAGAGAAGCTTTCAAATAAATCACTTAATCAATTGGAACAAGCTATTATAGACTATATCGATTACTACAACAACAAACGAATTAAGGTAAAACTAAAAGGACTTAGTCCTGTCCAATACAGAACTAAATCCTTTCAATAATTATTTGTCCAACTTTTTGGGGTCAGTACAAAAAACTTGGTAGTATGCATTTTGTTATGTAGAGACTTATACTCTTCGAAAATCTCTTCAAACTATGTCAACGTCGCTTTGCCGTAGGTATGGTTATTGACTTCGTCAGTTCTATCTACAACCTCAAAGCAGTGCTTTGAGCAACTTGCGGCTAGTTTCCTAGTTTGCTCTTTGATTTTCATTGAGTATTACTTTATTTTCTTCTGAAATGGAGTTTTTGCTAGTCTCCGTTATGTTATTGAAAATACCCTAAAACTTCTAAGGGTTTGTGGGCGATATAATCAGGTTGATAGTTTAGTAGATCTGCTTGCTCTCCAAATCCCCAAGTGACAGCCAATTTCTGAATGCCGGTTTCTTGAGCTCCCAGCATATCAAACTTGGTATCTCCAATGATGATGGCTTGTTGAGGGGCTAGTTGATGTGTCTGCAAGGCTTGGCGAATGACATCTGCTTTATGTGGAGTTTCAGGGCTGGAACCATAAATGCCATCAAAGAAATGATGGATTCCCAAGTTTTTAGTCATGTCTTGAGCGGTTGGAGTATTCTTTGTAGTGGTGATGTAGAGAGGGTAATTCTTGGATAGTTCTTGAAGTAATTCTACAATCTGAGGAAAGAGTTGAGCTTCATGGATGCCTTTTTCCTTATAGTAGGAACGGTATATCTGCACAGCCTCAGCGATTTGTTCTTTGGGCAGGCAGGTCGCAAAACTACTTTCAAGGGGCGGTCCCATAAAACCACGAATCGTTTTGGCATCAGGGCTAGGCACCCCGAGCTCTTTAAAGGTATGGGTAAAGGCATTGTGAATCCCGATAGAACTATCAACGAGGGTTCCATCCAGATCGAAAAAGATAGCTGAGATAGAGGTCATAGTTTCTCCTATTTGATAAGCTTATTCTCCGAAAATTTCTTTTTGGAGGCGACGGCCAGTAGGGGTGGCAGCGAGTCCACCTTCAGCTGTTTCACGAAAGGCAGTTGGCATGCTTGCTCCTACTTGGTACATGGCATCGATCACTTCATCCACAGGGATTTTAGATTCGATACCTGCCAGGGCCATGTCTGCTGCGATAAAGGCAAAGCTGGCTCCCATGGCATTGCGCTTGACACAGGGAACTTCGACCAAACCAGCAACAGGATCACAGATGAGGCCTAGCATATTTTTAATGACAAAGGCAATGGCCTGGCTGGCCTGATAAGGTGTTCCGCCCGCAGCAAGAGTCAAGGCGGCGGCACTCATAGCAGAGGCAGAGCCGACCTCGGCCTGACAGCCACCCTCAGCGCCTGAGATAGAGGCATTGTTTGCGATGACTAGTCCAAAGGCACCTGCAGCAAAGAGGAAATCCAGCTGTTGCTCGTGGCTGAGGTCTAATTTTTCAATAGCAGCTGTTAGAACTGAGGGCAGACAGCCAGCACTTCCAGCTGTTGGAGTAGCACAGACCAAGCCCATTTTGGCATTGTGTTCATTGACTGCGATGGCATTTCGGGCAGCTGAGAGTATCGTGTAATCTGATAGAGTTTTTCCGTTTTTGATGTAGTGATCCAATTTGGCAGCATCTCCACCTATCAGGCCACTACGAGATTTATTTTCATTGAGGCCAAGTTGGACAGAGGCTTTCATGACTTCCAGATTGCGTTCCATGAGAAGGAGGACTTCTTCACGTTCACGACCTGTCAATTCAAACTCTGTTGTAATCATGAGTTCTGCGACATTTCCTTGAAAGTCCAGTTCTGCCTGCTCGACCAATTCTTTGATAGAATAAAACATGCTTCCTCCTATTTAAAGAAATTGACATTGTGGAGATGAGGGATTTTACGAATTTCTTCGATGGCCTCATCACAGTTGCGACTGTCGACTTCGATAATCATAATGGCTTTTTCACCAGCTTTTTCACGAGTGACATTCATCTGGGCGATATTGATACCATAGCGTGAAAGAGCCTCCGTTACGAGGGCAATCATACCTGGAATATCTTGATGAACGATGATTATAGTCGGTGTATTCATATTGAGAGAGACGGCAAAACCATTGAGTTCGGTGACCTGAATATTTCCTCCACCGATAGAAATACCAGTTACGCTGATGGTCTTGTGGGCATTTTTGACGGTAATTTTAGTGGTGTTAGGATGCGGAGCATTGCTGTCTTTTTGAATGGTCCAGACAATCTTGATGCCACGCTTGTGGGCAATCTCCAAACTGTTTGGAATTTCAGGATCATCTGTATCCATGCCCAAAATACCAGCAACAAGGGCTAGGTCTGTCCCGTGACCACGATAGGTCTTGGCAAATGAGTTAAATAGTTGGAATTCGACTTCTGTCGGAGTATCATCAAAAATGGAAGAGACAATCTTCCCAATACGAACAGCGCCAGCGGTATGGCTACTAGATGGGCCAATCATGACTGGTCCGATGATATCAAAGACAGATTGAAAACGAAGTGATTTCATCAGTTTCCCCTTATAAAAATTCTTATCTCTATTATATCAAAGAATGAAGGTATTGGCTTTAATTGTGGATGAAAACCTTTTTACACTACAAATGGCATAAAAATAGTATCTTTTATGACAAAAAATACCTTATTTAGGGAAATAAAAAATAATTTTGTAATATTTCTACATAAAAGTGTCAAGAAACAGTAATATTTAAAGGGTATGATAGAACTATAGAAAGAAGGAGAACTTTTAGATATGAAATCAACAACTAAAAAGATTAAAACAACTCTTGCAGGAGTAGCTGCCTTGTTTGCAGTATTTGCTCCATCATTTGTATCTGCTCAAGAATCATCAACTTACACTGTTAAAGAAGGTGATACACTTTCAGAAATCGCTGAAACTCATAACACAACTGTTGAGAAATTGGCAGAAAACAACCACATTGACAACATCCATATGATTTATGTTGGTCAAGAGTTGGTTATCGATGGTCCTGTAGCGCCTGCAACACCAGCGCCAACTACTTATGCAGCACCAGCTGCTCAAGATGAAACTGTTTCAGCTCCAGCAGCAGAAACTACAGAGGTAGAGGAAGAAACTCCAGTAGCAAGCGCGCCAGTAGCAGAAGAAACAGTTGCTGCAACTGTAAGCGGATCTGAAGCAGAAGCTAAAGAATGGATTGCACAAAAAGAATCAGGCGGTAGCTACACAGCTACAAACGGACGTTATATCGGACGTTACCAATTGACAGATTCATACTTGAACGGAGACTACTCAGCTGAAAACCAAGAACGTGTAGCAGATGCCTACGTTGCAGGACGTTACGGTTCATGGTCAGCCGCTAAAAACTTCTGGCTTAACAACGGCTGGTATTAAGAAATAACGAACAGAATAATTTGAAAAGTCGAGGAAATTCCTCGACTTTTTTATATTTCCTTCGCTTGATAATAGGTCTCCACTTCTTTTTTGAGATGAGACAGCATAGAAGTTTCCTCGGTCAGCTCTAGAAGGGAGAACCCTTTTTGGATAAGTTTCGCATCATCCCTACAAATTCCGATACGAACATAGGCGACAGCCAAGCTATCATATTTTTTCTTTTTCTTGGCATCTTCTAGTAAAGTGTAGCAGATTTGCTTACACATGTTTTTGTCTTGATTGTATAAGTAAATAGTGGAAAGGTTTAATAGAATTGTCATTCGCAAGTCATATAAATGTTGATAGTTTTTATAAACTTCTAGGCGTTGCAATATTTTTCCAGTGATGAGATGGAGGTGTTCAATGGGCAAGCTGAAAAGGATGGTATTGAGGATTTTTAGGTCACTTTCATACCATGTATCTTGTTTTTCAATTTTTCTCCAAAGTTTTTTGACAACCTGTTCTGCGTGATCCGATAGTTCCCCTATCCCGTGTTGACGGATATAAATGACAACTTCAAGCATGTCTCTGATTTCTTCTATAGGGAGATCTTGGTGGGTCTTGAGGTAGTCTTGGCATTTTTGAAATAAATTGACAAGATCGCTGCTCCCGATAATGGAACGCATATTGAGATAGGTTTGCATAATCTCTGTGCGTTGACTTGGTTGATAAAGTTGACAGATATATTCAAACTCTTCAAAACTCATATTGATTTGACGGAGAAGAAATTCCATATTTTCATATTTTGGGGTTGTCTTGCCACTTTCGATTTTTGATAAGCTGGTTCTTGAGAGGACATTTCCACAGACATCTTCTTGAGTCAAACCTTTTGATTCACGTATTTCTTTATAGACCTTTCCGAAATCATAACGCATGATTTTCTCCCTTTCGTGAAAAAAGTTAACAAATAATAAAATCTTGTTAAAAATATTGTATCATAGCAGTGTAAAAAGTAAAAAAGAAAGTCGAAATAAAGTTGTGAAAAAGGTTGACATAGTTTAAAAATGGAACCAAAGATAAGAGGAAAAGGATGAGTAGTGTAGAGTCAATTCGTAAAGCGCATATCATCGTGTGGGGTGCCTATCTATTTTTATCATTAAGGGCGCCGTTAATTAGCAGTACTGAGTATTTCTTGCTTATTTTTTTAGCATTCCTCTATTCAATAGTATCACTACCTATATACTCTGTGAATAATAAAATAGTATCCATTTGTTTGGCTATAAACTCGATTCTGTTAATGAGTTTTCCAATTTTAATTAATAAATTTTTCCCAGGAAAGGTTTCTACTTATATCGTATTAATAAGTATTTTTATCTTGGAGTTCTTAATCTTTAATATAATTGGTAAAGATTTTGATACTAGATTAGCTAGTGAATATAGGAAAATCAGTCAGTTTAAAAGTAAGATGTCTCAATCTCCTTGGATAAAATATTTAGAGATTTTTAGTTTTATAGTAACTATATTTCCATTTATTCTTCATGGTACAGTTGATGATCATGTACTGACTCTTATCTTTTTGATAAAAATTTGTGTAGATACTACGATAAAGGTGCTATTAAATAGAATCTTTAAGACAAGTAAGGCAATGAAAAGGAGGATATTTTCTCTTTTCGCAGTAGATTGGATTGTCTATTTATTTTTAGGCTATGTTTTAGCAATGCAAAAAGATGGATACCTATTTTCAATTCTACTAATTTTTTCTAATTTCTCACTTCCCTTTATCAGAGAAAAAGAGTATGAATTATTTAAAAATAAGAAGTAACATAAATTGAAAATATACAAGGGATTCTTCTTTTTAAAACATAATATTGAAGCAATTGTTTGTCTAAAAAGTTGATTATTTGAATGAATGTCGTTTTTTTGATGTTAATCATAGCAATGATGATTTATGCAAAATAAAAAAAGATAAGGACACTGTAAAATTATGATGCGTAAATTAATTGTTTTCTTACTAATGCTCCCTTTTTTAGGCTTGTGGTTAGAGTTGCATGTTCTAGTGAATAACTTGCTATTGAATCTAGAAACTCCCCTTGATTTTATGATCAGTATAGGGCTTACCTTTTGTAGTTTGATTTTCTCAAAAATAGTTTTAGACCTACTATATGCATTGAAAGATGTATACAAGAAAGAAGGTCTTATTACAATTTTTCCTTTTATTTTTATAGTAAAGCATAAAGTAAATGTAAGATTCTCACCCTATTTTTCATTCCATCGTAAAAGTTTGTCAACTGATGATTTGAAATCTAGAATTATATGGAGTTTTATTCTTGAAATAGCTATTATTCTAGTATTTATTTTAAAAATTTCTTTTGCTATCATCATACTTACTACAATATTTTTCTGGACTATAATGGATATCAACTATCTCGTTTTTAATAAGACGGAATTTCTTTTTAATCAAAACAAATGGGAAAAAGAAGATTCGTTTGACAGGGATTTGACCAATGCGTTAAAGGATAAAATACAAAAATCAGATTTAAGTTATTCTGATTTAATGTGTATTCTGCTGTATGATGCGATTAACCAATCCACCTTTTTAACGGATAGCGAGATATTTGAGGATATTTTGAAAAAAATTGAAGATTCTCAGAATACCCTTCTGTGTACAGGTCTTGCCGAGTTACTGATGTATGAAATTACTATTAGTAAAAATCATAACTGGCCAGAAAAGGTTAATCAAATTAGAGTGAAGCTTATTAAAATCAATCAGTTAGAGTTTTACTATTATACAAGTTGGTTAAGAAATAATTTTAATTTCTGTATGAATAGAGAGTATGATAAGATAAAATCACGAAGGATATTTATTAGCAATAAGAAGATAATCTAGGTTCGTCTTGTAAGTTTAATAAGTGAAGTTATTTGAAGATAATTCAAGTAATTAGGTTCACAAATTTGTTCGTCTATAAAATATGATTAGGCAAAAAAGAGCCTTTTAGTTAGGTAATGAAGAGATGGTGTAACTTAATGGAGTATTATATCTATACAAGAGCTTGCTTTCTTTTGGAGAACTGTTGCAGTAAACGTAGTCACTGATTATTTTATGGGGAATCAAATATGTTTAAACTAAGTGATAAAGTCAGAGTGATCTCTGCTCTTTTAGGAGCAAGTTCCATATTGATTAGTATGTATCTTATACCTTTTATTAAAACTGAGAATAAATTTTGGGAGATATTTTTATTTATTTTAGGTGTATTGTTAATTGGAATTGCGTTACTAAGTCATAAAAAAATTAAATTTTGGAAGTAGCGTTAGTGAGAAGGACAGGATGATAGTATTATGATGGTTGTTTTAATTTCAGTGCTTGTGGCATTTTTGTATTATGTAAGTACAGAATATTTTAAGAATAGTTCTTTTGACTGTATACTATTTCTAACATTGCTGATTTCTCATTTGATATGGGATTACTATTTTTTGCCCATTGAAATTTTAGTGGCATTAAGTGGAGTAAATTTGCTGTCAAGATTTTTCAAAAAAAAAGAGAAGTCAATAGATTTGCTAGAGGATTATAAAGACGAAAGGTAAAATTGGGATATTTAAAATGAAACATTTTTTTGCAGGAATTGGTGAGATTCATTTTTTTTCATTTTTATTATATCTAAGCATGTCTGCTAGTCCAATTATTGGACTAGTGATTGGATATACTAAAATAAATCTAATAAATTCTATCATTATAGCTCTTGGTATGATATTGGCATTAATTTTGGTATTATCAAGAGTGTATAGAAAATATTTTTATAGAGACGATGATGACTAAAGTTTTTATCAATAAAATCAGAGCTTGGTAGATTATCAGCCTCTTTCTTGTCTTCTCCAACCAAGCATGTTATAATGAATACTGCTCAAGCGACCTTCAATCGTGAAGCACACACGACCTTCAATCGTGAATAAACGAATAGATGGGAGACTTACCATGAGTGATAACTCTAAAATACGTGTTGTCGTGGGGATGAGTGGTGGTGTTGATTCGTCGGTGACGGCTCTTTTGCTCAAGGAGCAGGGCTACGATGTGATCGGTATCTTCATGAAGAACTGGGATGACACAGATGAAAACGGCGTCTGTACGGCGACCGAAGATTACAAGGATGTGGCTGCGGTGGCAGACCAGATTGGCATTCCTTACTACTCTGTCAATTTTGAAAAAGAGTATTGGGACCGCGTTTTTGAGTATTTCCTAGCGGAATACCGTGCAGGGCGCACGCCAAATCCAGACGTTATGTGCAACAAGGAAATCAAGTTCAAGGCCTTTTTGGACTATGCCATGACCTTGGGGGCAGACTATGTAGCGACGGGGCACTATGCTCGAGTAGCGCGTGATAAGGATGGCACTGTTCACATGCTTCGCGGCGTGGACAATGGCAAGGATCAGACCTATTTCTTAAGCCAACTTTCGCAAGAACAACTTCAAAAAACCATGTTCCCATTGGGACATTTGGAAAAGCCTGAAGTTCGCAGACTCGCAGAAGAAGCAGGCCTTGCGACTGCTAAGAAGAAAGATTCGACAGGGATTTGCTTTATCGGGGAAAAGAACTTTAAAAACTTCCTCAGCAACTACCTGCCAGCTCAGCCTGGTCGCATGATGACTGTGGATGGTCGCGATATGGGCGAGCATGCAGGTCTTATGTACTATACGATTGGTCAGCGCGGCGGACTCGGTATCGGTGGACAACACGGCGGTGACAATGCCCCTTGGTTCGTTGTCGGAAAATACCTAAGCAAGAATATCCTCTATGTCGGACAAGGTTTCTACCATGATTCGCTCATGTCAACCAGCCTAGAAGCCAGTCAAGTCCACTTTACTCGTGAAATGCCAGAAGAGTTTACGTTGGAATGTACGGCTAAATTCCGCTACCGTCAGCCTGATTCTAAGGTGACCGTCCATGTCAAAGGAGACAAGGCAGAGGTCATCTTTGCAGAGCCACAGCGTGCGATCACACCAGGTCAGGCAGTTGTCTTTTACGACGGCGAAGAGTGTCTCGGTGGCGGTTTGATTGATAATGCCTACCGTGACGGACAAGTTTGTCAGTACATTTAGATTGACAAATTTTCTCAATTTGCTACAATAATAAAAGCAATAGAAATGATGGTCAAAGCTCATGGATGTTGCAGGCTTTTTTGTCCTGCACTTCTTTGGAGTTTTGACTGTTTTTGTGTCGTTTAGAGGAAAGGACAAAAATGACTCAACAAGACTTTCGGACAAAAGTAGACAATACGGTTTTTGGCGTTCGGGCGACAGCCTTGATTGTCCAAAATCGCAAGCTTCTAGTTACCAAAGATAAGGGCAAGTATTATACTATTGGCGGTGCAATTCAAGTCAATGAAAGCACGGAAGACGCGGTAGTCCGTGAAGTGAGGGAAGAACTGGGTGTCAAAGCTCAAGCTGGGCAACTAGCTTTTGTGGTTGAAAATCGTTTTGAACAGGACGGTGTTTCCTATCACAACATTGAGTTTCATTATCTGGTGGATTTGCTTGAGGACGCCCCATTGACCATGCAGGAAGATGAAAAAAGGCAGCCCTGTGAATGGATTGACTTGGATCAGCTCCAGAATATCCAGCTAGTTCCAGCCTTTCTAAAAACAGCCCTACCAGAATGGGACGGCAAACTAAGACACATTCATTTTGAGGAATAGGAGAGAAAAGGATGGTTAAGCTTATTGCCCATGTACTTGTTCATAGTGGTGATGATTATTTGCTCATTCAGCGTTCGGAAATTAAAAGAGGACAACCCAACGTTTATCCAACTTACTGGGATATTCCTGGTGGCGGGGTTGAAAAGGGTGAACTTCCGCGAGACGGAGCTCTTAGAGAATGTGTTGAAGAAGCGGGAGTTAGGCTAGACAGCAGTTCGCTCAAGATTCTTCACGAAGATAGTCAACTTGATACCTCTAAGGATACTGTCTTTACTCGCTTAGTTTATAAAGCAGAGTGGGTTGGGGAGAAGCCAATTATCAGATTAGATCCTGAAGAGCATACGCACTTTAAATGGGTTACTATGACTCAAGCTCTAGAGGAGGAGAAGTTAGTTCCTTATTTGCGAGAAATTTTTGAAAGGTTAAGAAATGACATATAATTTTACTGAAGAATACGATATTATTGTAATCGGTGCGGGACACGCTGGGGTCGAGGCTTCCCTAGCTGCTAGTCGTATGGGTTGCAAGGTCTTGCTTGCGACCATCAACATTGAAATGCTGGCTTTCATGCCTTGTAATCCCTCTATCGGTGGTTCTGCCAAAGGGATTGTCGTGCGTGAAGTCGATGCCCTTGGTGGCGAGATGGCCAAAACCATTGACAAGACTTACATCCAGATGAAGATGCTCAACACAGGGAAGGGGCCAGCTGTCCGTGCCCTTCGTGCGCAAGCTGACAAAGAGCTTTACTCTAAGGAAATGCGCAAGACAGTTGAAAATCAAGAGAATTTGACCCTTCGTCAAACCATGATTGATGAGATTTTGGTGGAAGATGGCAAGGTTGTCGGTGTTCGTACAGCTACCCATCAAGAGTATGCTGCTAAGGCTGTTATCGTGACGACAGGAACTGCCCTCCGTGGAGAAATCATCATCGGAGACCTCAAGTATTCGTCAGGTCCTAACCATAGCCTAGCTTCGATTAACCTTGCTGATAATCTTAAGGAATTGGGACTCGAAATTGGTCGTTTCAAGACGGGGACACCTCCACGTGTCAAGGCTTCTTCTATCAATTACGACGTGACAGAGATTCAGCCAGGGGACGAAGCGCCAAATCACTTCTCATATACTTCACGTGATGAGGACTATGTCAAGGATCAAGTGCCATGCTGGTTGACCTACACCAACGGTACCAGTCATGAGATTATCCAAAACAACCTCCACCGTGCGCCTATGTTTACAGGTGTGGTCAAGGGAGTGGGACCTCGTTACTGTCCGTCGATTGAGGACAAGATTGTGCGCTTTGCGGACAAGGAACGCCACCAACTCTTCCTTGAGCCAGAAGGGCGCAATACAGAGGAAGTCTATGTTCAAGGCCTATCAACTAGTCTGCCAGAGGATGTACAGCGTGAGCTGGTTCATTCTATCAAAGGTTTGGAAAATGCAGAGATGATGCGAACAGGTTATGCCATTGAATACGACATGGTCTTGCCTCACCAATTGCGTGCGACTTTGGAAACCAAGAAAATCTCAGGGCTCTTCACTGCTGGTCAGACAAATGGAACGTCAGGTTACGAAGAAGCTGCTGGTCAAGGGATTATCGCTGGTATCAATGCGGCTCTGAAAATCCAAGGCAAGCCTGAGTTGATTTTGAAGCGCAGTGACGGTTATATCGGGGTGATGATTGACGACTTGGTGACCAAGGGAACCATTGAACCCTACCGTCTCTTGACCAGTCGTGCTGAGTACCGTCTCATTCTTCGCCATGACAATGCCGATATGCGTTTGACAGAGATGGGACGCGAGATTGGCCTTGTGGATGATGAACGCTGGGTTCGCTTTGAAATCAAGAAAAATCAATTTGACAATGAGATGAAGCGTCTCGACAGTATCAAACTCAAGCCAGTCAAGGAAACCAATGCTAAGGTTGAGGAGATGGGCTTCAAGCCGTTGACAGATGCAGTAACAGCCAAGGAATTCCTTCGTCGTCCAGAAGTTTCTTACCAAGATGTGGTGGCCTTCATCGGACCAGCTGCTGAGGACTTGGATGATAAGATTATCGAATTGATTGAAACAGAAATCAAGTACGAAGGCTACATCTCCAAAGCCATGGATCAGGTAGCCAAGATGAAACGCATGGAAGAAAAACGTATTCCAGCCAATATTGACTGGGATGACATTGACTCTATCGCAACTGAAGCTCGTCAGAAGTTCAAACTTATCAATCCAGAAACCATCGGCCAAGCCAGCCGTATTTCGGGAGTAAACCCAGCAGATATTTCTATTTTGATGGTGTATCTGGAAGGTAAAAATCGTAGTATTTCAAAAACTCTTCAAAAATCAAAATAATACGTCGTCGGCTTCGGCTCACCTAACTCAAGTTATGCTTTCACCTAGCCTTCTAGTCTGATTTCGATTTTTATTGAGTTTCAATCTCAAAAGAAAGCATGGAGAAAAACAGCTCCGAAGACGGGGCTGTTTTGTTGACTTGTACTCAATGAAAATCAAAGAGCAAACTAGGAAGCTA
>NZ_VMMF01000003.1:134475-140566 GCF_013277075.1 Streptococcus sp. 959 | reverse complement strand
TGAACTTCTGGTTCCCCTTTTTCAGTCACAACTGCTTCTGGTAATGTCGGTTGAACTTCCGGCTCACCTTTTTCAGTTACAACAGCTTCTGGTAAGACTGGTTGAACTTCTGGTTCTCCTTTTTCAGTCACAACTGCTTCGGGTAAGGCTGGTTGAACCTCAGGTTCTACCAGATTACCACCAACTGGTGCTGTATATTCTGGTTTCTCTGCTTTAGGTGCTTCGTCTGGAGCCATACCTACAGGCTCAGTGTATGCTGGCTTCTCATACTTAGGAGCAACGTCAGGGACTGTGCCTACTGGAGCAGTGTACTCTGACTTCTCAGCTTTAGGTGCTTCGTCAGGCACTGTACCCACAGGTTGAGTGTACTCTGGTTTCTCAGCCTTAGGCGCTTCGTCAGGCACTGTACCCACAGGTTGAGTGTACTCTGGTTTCTCAGCTTTAGGCGCTTCGTCAGGAACCATACCCACAGGATCAGTGTACTCAGGTTTGTCTGCTTTAGGCGCTTCGTCAGGAACCATACCCACAGGATCAGTGTACTCAGGTTTGTCTGCTTTAGGCGCTTCGTCAGGCACTGTGCCTATCGGTTCAGTATATTCTGGTTTTTCATGAACTTCAGGCTCAACCAGATTACCACCAACTGGTGCTGTATGTTCTGGTTTCTCTACCTTAGGAGCCTCATCTGGAACTGTACCTACTGGAGCAGTGTACTCTGGTTTGTCTGCTTTAGGCGCTTCATTAGGGATACTTTCCTGAGTTTCAGATACTAGAACATTCTTTGTCCCCTCATCCTTATGTTGAATTTCTGAAATTGTATCATCATCAAGGGGTAAGTATCCAATATAACGATATCCAGCAATTTGAACTACTCCTTCATTACTTGGAGCTTTCAAAGGATTGCTTATATCGAGAGCTTGCATACTAGAAAGACTAATCAGTCCGATAGTAGTAACTAAGAACAAACTACTAACTTTTTTCTTTTTATAAACCAAAAGGACTAAACTACCAACAGCTAATAGACCTAAAGCTGTAAGCACAGAAGTCGATGAACCTGTTGCAGGAAGAGCTTCCTGCTGATAAATAAGAGCATAACTTGCTTCATTATCAGTAGGAATTCCTGCTTTAATCTTAGTTTGTTCTTCTTGTGTAAGAGCGCTTTTTTCAATGTAATGATAGGTAGAAGCATGGATGACTGACGGTGCAACCAAGACACTTCCGAGTAACACCGAACCAACAATCCCACAGATTTTTCGTATCGAAAACCGTTCTTTTTTAAATAATGACAATCGTAATCACCTTCTTTAATTTTATTTCCTAATAGTAAACACTATTTTTTATTCTTAAAAATTGAACTTCTAAAATCATCAGTTTGATTTAGATAGGCCTTAAACACTGCTCTCTTTAACTTATGAACTGCACTATCATATTCTGGATTATAGTTGTCCCAAGAATAACGATTCTCATCTGCATCCTTACGGACAGCTTCGTCCATTAATCGCTGCAGTTCTTCTACACTATGAATCGTCTTTCTTGCAAAACTTGCCCAAGATTTAGTTGGATCGTTGAAGGTAACCTGCTTCAAGTTCCCAAACTGCTTCACACGTTCTTGATACATAGCTGTCTTGAATTCTGCCCAAGTTTTATATTGACCGTTAAATACTTTTTGAAGGACAAGTTCATCTGTAACTAAACCTACTTCTTTACCATAAGACTTAATCTTACTTCCCGCCGTTTTTGCATCTTTTTCATATTGATTTGAGATATATGGTACCATTCCATCCTTAAAGCCTTTGGCAGCCAGAAGTTCATAAGCTATTCTACGTCCCATCAAATCACCCGGAGTTCCCTTGCTGCTCAGAGCCGAATAGATTGGGGCAAAGAGTTTAATCGTATAGTAGCCATTTCGTTCATATTCCCCAGACTTATATTCACGAGCTGACAAGATATTATTTGTAATCAAACTATCAAAAGTAGTCAATTTTTTGGCATCTTCTTCTGTCAGATTTTGTACAACGTTAGTAGCGTAAACATCATTTCCATCTGCAGGATCTTTTACGTATTTATTCTCGATTTTTCTCAGGGCCGTCATTTTCTGATAAGCATCTAACTGTTTCACGATAGATTGCCCTTCGAGATATTCCAACATGTAAACGACATCAAACATATTGTGGACGTAGTTCTGAAGATCTGCTGCGTTATTAAATCTTGTAGTTGGATCAAGTACTTGTAATCGCTGGCCTTCTGTACTATCTGATATTTTATGTTTCAAGATAGAGTTGATGGTAATAGTTGCATCACTTGGTTGGTCAGGAGCTTGCAATAAGCCTTTTGCGAAGAACTCAGGTCCCAAGCCACTTCTTCGACCATAGCCACCAAGGTAAATATCCTGATCTGAATCATGGGTCATCTCATGAGTATAAGTAATGGCTCCATCCTTATCTAACATACGATAGGACATATAGTAAACGCCATCTCCAGTTGCATAAGCACCATGATGATTGTGAACTACTTTATTACCCACTGGACCAAAGAAATTCTTCATCGCCGGATTGGTACTATCAAACTGAGCCTCAACTGTAGCTTTTCCAGAGGTTCTATCATCTCCAAACTTATAGGCATCATAAAGTAGAATTGTACGATAGAGTTTTTCACGTCCTTCTTTATCTAAAATGCGATACCAATAATCGTAGTGATCTCGTTGACGTTTAGCTGTCTCACGCGCATTTTCTTCAACGAAATTATCGAGTTCCTCGCCCGCTTTATGCTCATTATTGCGGTAGCGATCATAAGCTCCAAATCCTAGACTAGACATGGTCGAGATGACAAAGACTGATTTCTCCGGCAAGGTTAGGAGCGGCAAGACCATATTGCGGTATTTCCATGTGGCACTAGTGATACGGTCGTAGACACCAATAGAATACTTGGTACCAGCCTGTCCTTGTTTTGTTTTCACCTCTTCAATATTAGATTTTTCTTCGACGATGTAAGCCTTAGTTTGTGATTTAAACCAGTCATTGTTGCTTGTATTTGGTAGAAAGACTTTGCGGTAAGTTTCAAGCGTGCTAAACAAATCTGTCGTTCCATGATGGCTGGCAAGACTGATAGCATAAGTATCAACATTGTTTTTAGCAAGAAGATTGTTAAAGCCAGATTTACCTAACTCAATCAGAGTATCTAGTGGTGAAGTATTTCCTTTACCAAAGAAGTCCGGATGATACATAACTAGGTCTTTGACATTCACTTGACCATAGCTAAAGTTATACCAACGTTCTAAATAAGTTAAACCGAGTAGTAAGGCTTCCTTATTGTTCTTGATTTTATCTACAAGATAGCCTCTGGTAACTGGGTTGTCACCAGCAAGTCCAGCATCTGCTGACAAGAGTTTTTTCAAACTGTTTGCCAAATTTTGTTTTGTTTTGACGAACTGGTCTTCCAGATAGAGCTCAGTTTGCTTGACATCTGGAGAAATTCCGAGTGTCTTTCTGATAGCATCCGACTTATAGTCAACCTTTTGTAAGTCAGGTAAGACTTGCTTAATGATAGAGTCTTGGTCATACAAGAATTGATTTGGAGTGTAGAGGAGTCCTGTATCCCCTAAGCTATATTCTGCCAACTTAGCAAAATCAGTCTGGTATCTGAGATCGAGCTTCTCAGATGAATGGTCATGATAGTGAAGCAAGAGCTTATTTGCAGTCTGTTTGTTAGAAACAATATCTGTGATTACTTGGTCATCCTTCATCATAACTGCGGACAAGAGTTCTTTTTGATATAAGAGACTGTTCTCCTTGACCAGGTTTCCGTATTTCACGATGGTCGCCTTGTTATAGAAAGGTAACAATTTTTCAATGTTCTTATAAACCAAAGCACGGTTAGCTTGATAATGCTTCACCTTAGAAAAATCACTTTCTTTACTACCACTTGTTGAAAGGGGCTCCACTGTTGGAGGAGTGAGAGGATTGATTTCTGCTTTTTTATTAGTCACTTCAGAAGCATCTAGCATTGTTCCTCTTTCTTCAAAGGATTCTTTGCTGATGACTTCATCCCTAACCAAGGTGACATTGTATACTCTGTTCGCCTTGCTGCTGAATGTATCCTTCACCTTCATTCCATTGTAGTGGTAACCGGTAATAGCATTCCCGTTGGTTACATTGACATCACTTAGTACATTGGTCAAGCTTCCAGCATGCTGTTCCTCATTCGTCTTTCGATCCCACAAATATCCAGCCACACCCGCAACTCTACCAAAGTGCTTGACATTGTTGATATCACCTTCAGCATAGCTATCCTGTATATGCGCATCTTGGTCTACAAGACCTGCTAGCCCACCAACAGTCTGATCTGAACTATTGGTGTTTGACGAAATGGTTACTGTCGCTTTAGATTTAGCAATAGACGCATTTTTTCCTGTTAAATGACCGACCAGACCGCCAATATTGTAGGCAGCAGTTGTTTCATAGGTATTGATAATTCTTCCCTTGAAACTGCTCTCTGTGATGCTTGATTGGTCTGCCTTAGCAAGCAATCCACCGATACCACGTTCTCCAGCCAGAACACCATCGACATGAACTTGTTTAATCTTTGTGTTATTCTGAGCTTCATTTGCCAGTGAACCAATATCATTTTTCCCTGAAATAGCAACATTTTTTAGACTCAGTTTTTCTACTGTAGCACCATTCAAGTTTTCAAACAGAGGTTTTTTCAAATTATAGATAGCATACTTCTTACCATCTTTTTCTCCAATCAAATGACCAGTAAAGGTTCCCTTGATATAGGATTTATCATCAGGACCAAGCTCCACTTCGTTAGCATTCAGGCTAGCTGCTAAATGATAGGTTCCAGAGAGATTTTGGTTTATAGCTTTGACCAGATTACTAAAGGAAGTAAAGTTTGTATTTTCCTCTTTAGACTTCTTATCGAGGTAGAAGGTGAAATGGTCGACATATTTATTGTTCTGCTCTTGCTGGAGTTTCTCAGCCTTAGCTGTAATTTTATAAACTGGCTGACCATTTCTTTCCTCTTCAGTTATTGAGGCGACTGGTAGATAGACATCTTTAAATGCCGAAGATTTTACCTTGACAAAGTAATTATCCGTATTCTTTGGAATTCCATCCAATAAGATATGTTGTTTATAATTCCCATTCGTCTGGCTGTACAACTCAATATCCGAAACATTTCTTAATTCGAGTGTTTTTTCTGGATCTGTTTCTTTCGGCTTCTCAATCGGAGTTTCAGGTTTTAATTGCTCAATATTCCCCTTATATTCAGGAAGTGGGGCTACCTGTTCAGGCTCACCTTTGTCACTGACTACAGCTTCTGGCAACGCTGGGTGAACCTCTGGTTCGCCTTTGTCAGTAACAACTGCTTCAGGTAACGCTGGTTGAACTTCAGGCTCACCTTTGGCGCTTACAACAGCTTCTGGTAACTCTGGATGAACTTCAGGTTCACCTTTGTCAGTTACAACGGCTTCTGGCAATTCTGGATGAACTTCAGGTTCACCTTTATCAGTTACAACCGCTTCGGGTAATTCAGGTTGAACTTCAGGTTCACCTTTAGCACTTACAACTGCTTCGGGTAATGCAGGCTGAACTGCGGGTTCACCCTTATCAGTCACGACTGCTTCGGGTAACGTTGGTTGAACTGCAGGTTCACCTTTGTCAGTTACAACAGCTTCGGGTAAGGCGGGTTGGACTGCAGCCTCCCCTTTATCGGTAACAACTGCTTCTGGCAATTCAGGCTGAACTGCGGGTTCACCCTTATCAGTCACGACTGCTTCGGGTAACGTTGGTTGAACTGCAGGTTCACCTTTGTCAGTTACAACAGCTTCGGGTAAGGCGGGTTGGACTTCCGGCTCACCTTTGTCAGTCACAACTGCTTCTGGCAACTCTGGGTGAACTTCTGGTTCACCTTTATCACTTACAACTGCTTCGGGTAAGGCGGGTTGAACTGCGGGCTCACCTTTGGCGCTTGCCATAGCTTCTGGCAATTCAGGTTGAACTGCGGGCTCACCTTTAGCACTTACTACTGCTTCCGGTAAAGCGGATTGGACAGCGGGTTCACCTTTAGCACTTACTACTGCTTCGGGTAAGGCGGG